>DOUO01000095.1 GCA_003520555.1 Oscillospiraceae bacterium | reverse complement strand
TTATCGGTGAAAAACAGCAAATCGCAATTGTTTGAAAATTCGATTTCCTGTATAATTTCGTCACCTTCCTTGAGCTTGTGCGCTCCGCTCATTCTGAGCGACTGCGGAGTGATTTTCTTGAAATAGCCTTCCTTTGTAAAGAAGAAGGTGCAGGCGTAATCCGGTACGGTTTCAATTTCCGCCTCATAGCTTACGGTGTCCTCGTAGATAATCATACTCTTTCGCGGCTGACCGTACTTTTCGCCGATTGCCTTAAGCTCCTTGACGATGATGGTTTTTACTCTTGCCTTGCTTTTTAAAATATCGTCAAGCTCAGCGATTTCCTTCTTCAAATCCTCAATGTCTTGGGTGCGCTTTAAAATGTACTCACGGTTTAAGTGACGCAGCTTGATTTCCGCTACGTATTCAGCCTGAATTTGGTCGATGCCGAAGCCAATCATAAGATTAGGCACAACCTCCGCCTCTTCGTCTGTTTCACGAATAATTTTGATTGCCTTGTCGATATCGAGCAGAATTTTTTCAAGACCGAGAAGCAAATGCAGCCTGTCCGCCTTTTTTGTGCGGTCAAAGAAGGTTCTGCGCTTTACACATTCAATGCGGAAGGCTATCCATTCTTCAAGCAGAGCTTTTACGCCCAAAACCATAGGAACGCCGCCGATAAGAACGTTAAAATTGCAGGCGTAGCTGTCCTCAAGCGTTGTCAGCTTAAAGAGCTTTGCCATAAGCTTGTCGGGATTTATGCCGCGCTTGAGGTCGATTGTGATTTTAAGACCGTCAATACCCGTTTCGTCGCGGACGTCCGAGATTTCCTTAACCTTGCCCTGCTTTACCAAATCAATTATTTTATCAATAATTACCTCGCAGGTTGTTGTGCTTGGAATTGCGAGCACATCAATGCAGTTCGCGCTTTTGTCGTATTCATACTTCGCGCGCAGGCGTATACTGCCTCTGCCGGTTTCATAAACCTGATCAATAATCTTTTCATCGTAAATAATCTGACAGCCGCCGGTAAAATCAGGCGCCGGAAGCGTGGATTTTACGTCATGATTCGGGTCGCGGATAATTGCCGCCGTGGTGTCGCAAATTTCCTTTAAATTAAACGAGCAAATATTTGACGCCATTCCTACGGCAATTCCGGTGTTTGCGTTTACAAGAACCGACGGGAAGCTTGTGGGCAAAAGCGAAGGCTCCTTCATTGTGTTGTCATAGTTGTCGACAAAATCAACGGTGTCACGGTCTATGTCCTTAAACAGCTCGGCGCATATGGGCGCGAGCTTTGCCTCGGTGTAACGTGACGCAGCCCACGCCATGTCGCGGCTGTAAAACTTACCGAAGTTACCCTTTGAGTCAACATACGGGTGCAAAAGCGCTTCATAGCCCTTTGACAGGCGCACCATAGTGTCGTAAATCGCCGCGTCGCCGTGAGGATTAAGCTTCATGGTTGCGCCTACAATATTGGCGGACTTTGTGCGCGCTCCGTTTAAAAGTCCCATCTTGTACATTGTGTAAAGCAGCTTGCGGTGCGAGGGCTTAAAGCCGTCGATTTCGGGAATAGCACGTGACAAAATAACGCTCATGGCGTAGGGCATGAAATTTTCACGGATTGTGGAAACTATGGGCTGCTCAACAACCTCGCCCGCCCCTTTGATGTAGCCCTTAGGCGCTTCGGATTTTGCGGTCTTTTTTGATGTTCTTTTTCTCGGTGCCAATTTTTCCGCCTCCTCAGCTTACGTCAAGATTATCAATATATTCACTGCCGTGCTCAACAATGTAGTCTTTTCTTGCCTGCAGATTGTTACCGATTAATATGTCGAAAATTTCGGCGGTTTGAGCCGCGTCGTCGGGCATAACCTTAATTAAACGGCGTGTGTTCGGGTTCATTGTGGTAAGGTTCATCATGTCGGGGTCGTTTTCGCCAAGTCCCTTGCTTCGCTGAATTGTGAACTTTTCGTCGCCGATTTTCGTTAAAAACTCATCCTTTTCAAGCTCGTCGTAGGCAAAGTAAACCTCGCTTTTTGTGGTGATTTCATAAAGCGGAGATTCGGCTATAAACACCTTTCCCTCGCGGATAAGCGTGGGAACAAGGCGGTAGAGCATTGTAAGCAGCATTGTTCGGATATGAAAGCCGTCCACGTCCGCGTCGGTGCAGATTATCACCTTGTTCCAGCGCAGCGAGTCCATGTCAAAGGTAGCGAGGTTTTTATTCGCCTTGGATTTGACCTCTACCCCGCAGCCCAGCACCTTAAGCAAATCTGTGATGATGTCGCTCTTAAAAATGCGGTCGTAGTCAACCTTAAGGCAGTTAAGGATTTTTCCGCGGATTGGCATAATAGCCTGAAAATCAGGATTGCGCGCAAGAATACACGCGCCTTTTGCGGAGTCGCCTTCCACGATAAATAATTCTCTTGAAGAAATATCTTTGCTTCGGCAATCGGTAAACTTCTCAACCCTGTTGGTCATGTCAAGGTTGCCCGAAAGCTTCTTCTTTATATTGAGTCTGGTTTTTTCCGCGTTTTCACGGCTGCGCTTATTTACAAGCACCTGCTCGGCTATTTTGTCGGCTTCAAGAGGATTCTCAATGAAATAAACCTCAAGGCTTTGGCGCAAAAACGCGGTCATAGCGTCCTGAATACCCTTGTTCGTAACAGCCTTTTTAGTCTGGTTTTCATATGAAGAAACGCTTGAAAACGAGGAAATTACACAAACAAGACAGTCCTCAACATCATCGTATTTGATTTTGCTTTCGGTTTTATTATACTTATTGTTTGTTTTAAGATAATTGTCTATCTGATAAACAAAGGCGTTTCTGACAGCCTTATCGGGCGCTCCGCCGTGTTCGAGCCAGCTTGAATTGTGATAATATTCGGTGAGGTTAACCTTATTTGAAAAGGCTACCGCAATATTCATTTTACACTTGTATTCGGGCTTATCGTCGCGGTCGCGGGTTTTCACCTCGGTTTCCCAATGCTGAACGCCTGTCAGACCGTCGTCGCCTATTACCTCGGCAACATGGTCGACAACGCCGTTTGCGTATAAAAACGAGGTTGTTTCAAAGCTTCTTCCGTTTTGGTCGCGGAAAATAAATTCCACACCGGCGTTAACTATCGCCTGGCGCTTCATAATATCCTTGTAATAATCAGCCTGAATAGCGATATCCGTGAAAACCTCCAAATCGGGCTTCCATGTGATTTTTGTACCTGTGTCGCGCTTGTTATACGGTTCTTTTTTCAGTCCGCCTACGTTTTCGCCCTTTTCAAAGTGCAGAGTGTAACGGTAGCCGTCACGACGGATATCAACATCCATATATTCGGAGCTGTACTGAGTTGAACACAGTCCGAGACCGTTCATGCCAAGCGAGAATTCATAGCTTTCGCCCTCGTTATTGTTATACTTGCCGCCCGCGTACATCTCACAGAAAACAAGTTCCCAGTTGTAACGCTGTTCCTTGTCGTTAAAGTCGACAGGAATACCGCGTCCGTGATCCTCAACCTCAATTGAACCGTCAGCAAAACGGGTTACGGAAATTTTCTTTCCGTAGCCCTCCCGCGCTTCGTCAATTGAGTTTGATAAAATTTCAAACACGGAATGCTGGCAGCCGTCAATGCCGTCCGAGCCGAAGATTACGGCAGGTCTTTTTCTTACCCTGTCCGCGCCTTTCAGCGTGGTTATGCTGTCGTTACCGTATTCGGTTGTTTTTTTCTTAGCCATATACTACTTCCTTATTTTTCACCGCGGAGCTTTTTGATTTTGTCTCTCAAATAAGCCGCGTGTTCAAATTCGAGCAGCTTTGCCGCCGCGCGCATTTCCTTTGTGAGGCTTTCAATAAGCTGCTGCCGCTGCGCCTTTGAAAGCTTCTTTGTATTTTTAAACTCACTGTCGTCATGAGTTGAAATTTCCAGAATTTCACTGACTTTTTTAACTATTGTCTTTGGAACGATGCCGTGCTCCTCGTTATATTTTTGCTGAATTTCACGCCGGCGGTTAGTTTCCTCAATGCACACGCGCATGCTTTCGGTAACGCTGTCGGCGTACATGATAACCAGACCCTCGCTGTTACGCGCGGCGCGGCCGGTAATCTGAATAAGCGAACGCGTGCTGCGCAAAAAGCCTTCCTTGTCGGCGTCTAAAATCGCTACGAGCGACACCTCGGGAATGTCAAGACCTTCACGGAGAAGGTTGATTCCCACAAGCACATCAAATTCGCCCAAACGAAGGTCGCGCACTATTTCCATGCGCTCTACGGTGTCTATGTCATGGTGCATATAACGCACGCGTATACCCATTGTTTCAAGGTAATCCGTTAAATCCTCAGCCATTTTCTTTGTGAGGGTAGTTACAAGCGTGCGCTGTTTTTCGGCGGCGCGGAGATTGATTTCCGAAACCAAATCATCAAGCTGTCCGTCAGTGGGACGTACCGAGATTTCGGGGTCAAGCAAGCCCGTGGGACGTATGATTTGCTCGGCTACAACCGAGCTTTTTTCAAGCTCCAAATCACCGGGAGTCGCGCTGACAAACACGACCTGATTAATCCGCTCATAGAACTCGTCAAAATTCAGCGGACGGTTATCAAACGCCGAAGGCAGACGAAATCCGTAATCGACCAGGCTCTTTTTTCGCGCGTGGTCGCCCGCGTACATACCGCGAACCTGCGGAAGCGTAACGTGGGATTCGTCAACAAACAAAAGAAAATCCTTTGGGAAATAATCGAGCAAGGTAAACGGCGAAGACCCCGGCGCCCTGCCCGACAGAATTCTTGAATAGTTTTCAATGCCCGTGCAAAATCCGATTTCCTGCAGCATTTCCATATCATATCGCGTGCGCTGCTCAATTCGCTGCGCTTCAAGCAGCTTGCCGTTTTCGCGGAAATATTTAAGTCTTTCGTCAAGCTCGCGTTCAATTTCGGCAAGAGCGGTTTTCATTTTGTCGGTTGAAACAATATAATGCGAAGCCGGATAAATTGCAGCGTGCTTCAAAACAGCCTTCAGCTCGCCGGTCAGAGGGTTGATTTCGGAAATGCGGTCGATTTCGTCGCCGAAAAACTCAACGCGGATTATTGAATCGTTTGAAGCCGCCGGGAAAATTTCGACAACATCTCCCCTGACTCTGAATTTATTTCTTATAAAATTGATATCGTTGCGTTCGTACTGAAGCTCAACAAGCTTTTTTACAAGCTCGTCGCGCGGCTTTTCCATGCCGGGACGAAGCGAAATAACCATATTGCGGTAATCAATAGGGTCGCCGAGTGAGTAAATGCAGGATACGCTGGCGACAATGATCACGTCGCGGCGTTCCGACAGCGCCGAGGTCGCAGAGTGCCTCAGCTTGTCGATCTCATCGTTGATCGCGCTGTCCTTCTCGATATAAG
>DOUO01000091.1:4092-17495 GCA_003520555.1 Oscillospiraceae bacterium | reverse complement strand
CAACTCAGAATCCTTCAAGCAGTACGGTGCCCACGTACAACACAATTCCTTCTTCAAGCACACGTCCTACGGAGACTCAGAATCCTTCAACAGTTACCCTGCCTACCGAAAATGTTGATACAACGGGAAGCACCGTATATGATGAAAGCAAGATTTTGACAGAACCCGGTATTGAATCCAATCAGACAACCGGACATGCGGGAATTGTTGCCGGAACCGAGAACAAAGCTTCAGGCAATTCCGAGACCACCGGTCATGTTGACGGAAATTCGTCGGCAGCCGAACAGTCTACAGGCTCAACAGGATTTGAAAAGAAATCCGATTCTTACGCGCAAAACGCCAACATTGAGAATACATACGGTTCAACGGCTTCCGTATTGTCTCCCATTGTAATTATCATTTTGATGGTATTTGTCGCAATAGGAATTATCATATCCGTACAATTATCCAAAAACAAATCTCGCCACAGATATCACAGAAGACATTAATTGTTTTTATCGGGGTTGATTTGTTAACGGAATAGTTATTAACAGCTTAAAACATTAAACCGGCATCGATTAAATATCGATGCCGGTTTTTTTACATCTTATGCACATTAAGCAAAATACTTTTTATTTCGTAAAGACGCTGCGAAAGGTCTACGTAATAGTTGTGCGGATTTTCAAATCGCTTTACCTCGTCCCACAGCAGGTCAACCTGTTCGCGGCAGTAGTCGGCAATTTCGCCGATTGACGGGCTTTCATACACACATTCGCCGTTCCTGAAAATCGGAACAAGCAGCTCGCGCGCGGTAAAGTTGTAGAGCTCCTTGGTTTTCCATGTGGCGTTGGGGTCGAAAATCGTGTGGTTTTTACTGTCGTCAACCACCTCGTCGTACAGACAAAGCTCGTCGGCAAGCGCCTTGCCGCTTTCATTGTCATAATAGCGGTAAACCTTTTTAAAGTGCGGATTTGTGATTTTTGCGGTGTTTTCACTGACCTTTATTTTCGGTTCGATTTCGCCGGCGGCGTTTTCAACCGCGACAAGCTTGTAAACTCCGCCGAAAACAGGAGAGCTTTGCGAAGTGATAAGTCTTTCTCCCACCCCGAAGGTGTCAACCTGAGCGCCCTGCATCATCAAATCGCGGATAAGCTTTTCATCGAGCGCGTTTGACGCGGTGATTTTACATTCTGTCAGCCCCGCCTCATCAAGCATTGTTCTCGCCTTTTTGGAAAGGTATGAAATGTCGCCGGAATCGAGCCGGATAGCGCATTTTGTTTTGCCCTGCGGCAAAAGCAATTCCTTAAACACCTTTATCGCGTTGGGAATACCGCTTTTGAGTGTGTTGTAAGTATCAACCAAAAGCGTCGGGTTGTCCGGATAAAGCTCAACATACGCCTTAAACGCTTCGTATTCACTGTCAAACATCTGAACCCAGGAATGTGCCATTGTGCCGCCGGCGGGGACTCCGTAAAGCTCGTCGGTAAGGGTGCAGGCGGTGCCGATACATCCGCCGATGTACGCCGCCCTTGCGCCGACAACCGCTCCGCTGACGCCCTGAGCGCGCCTTGAACCGAACTCAATTACGGCTCTGCCCTGCGCCGCGCGTACAATGCGGTTGGCCTTGGTGGCAATAAGGCTTTGGTGGTTAAGACACAAAAGCACAAAGGTTTCAATAATCTGCGCCTGAATTGCGGGAGCCCTTACGGTAAGCACAGGCTCGTTCGGGAACACGGGCGTGCCCTCGGGTATAGCCCAAATGTCACCGGTGAAGCAAAAATCCTTTAAGTAATTTAAAAACTCCTCATCAAAGATACCCTTTGAGCGCAGATATTCGATATCCTCCGCGTCAAAATGCAAATCCTTAATATATTCAATAACCTGCTCAAGACCTGCGAGCACCGCAAATCCGCCGTTGTCCGGTACTTTGCGGAAAAACGCATCAAAGTAAACGCAGCGTTCGTGCATACCGTTCTTAAAATATCCGTTTGCCATTGTAAACTCGTAAAAGTCACAGAGCATTGTCAGATTTTCTTTTTTCAACTTAATCAATCCTTAAAAGTATTTTTTTGCCTATGCCCAAGGGTCTTCGGCAACGGGAATCCTTATGTCGGCAAGCAGCATTTGATCCCACAAAAACCACTGTCCGGTGCTTGGCTTGCACCTTAGCTGAACCTGCCGCGGACTGTCCGCGCCGGAGGATTCAAGCCACAGCGTAAGGTAGTTTTCCTGCGGACGTGAATATTGGTTTTCATACACCGTTATGCTGTAGGGAATTTGCGGAGTGTAGTTGTTTTGAGGGGAAGTGCCGGCAAAATACGATAGGGGCTTATACGCCTTGCCTGCCAGCCTGTCGCGCAGAAACTGAATTTCAAATGTGCTGAGCGGACGCGGACCGCGCAGAAAATTCAGCATTTCAACGCAGTCGTCCCTGCTTTCGCCATAGCGGCAAAGCGCTGCCGCGGTCAGCGCGGCAACGTCAAAGGGATCTGTAAGCGCAGCCTGAGGCAGAGCCCTAAGCTCGGAAAGGTTTTCGGGAAGCGCCTGAAGCACTACTGTTTTTTGATTGGTGCTGTTCATAATTTCACCCCGTATATTAATTTTCATTCATGCGTTTGGTAAGCTCGCGCAGGGTTATTTCATACCCTGCCCTTTCGTAATTAAGGTAATCCGATTCGGGCTGCCTGCCCAGGATAAGCGACGCGATATATTCAAGGAAATGCGGATTTTTCATCAGCGCGGGACCTGTGAGATGCGTGCCGAAAAGATTGTTGAGCCTTATCCCTTCGCCCTTGCTGCCTTCACAGTCGGAAAGTCCCATTTTAACGGAAAACAGCGGTTTGGTATTCCCCTTGATTTCGCTGCATTTATTTACAAAACCGACAAGCGGAGTTTTAAGAAAGTCCGCCTCATAAATTACGTCGGCGGTCAATCTGGTTTTGCTTTGCTCGGTGACGTCGAACGGACAAAAGCCCATTCCTTCGTAAGCATTACCGTTGCAGTCCGTAATGCTTTTGCCGAGCATTTCAAAGGAATTTCCCGTAAGCAAAGCGCATTTTCCGCTTTCGATATACGCCGAAAGGGAATCGGAATATTTTTGAAAATCCGCAAGCACAAGCTTTTGGTTTTTTTCGGTGCCCGAACCGATGAATATAAAGTCATAAAGCGTAAGGTCGGCGGTATCTCCGAGGCTCAGCCTGTCGAGCTCAACGGCTTCACCGTTTTTTTCAAGCGCGCGGCACAGCGCGCTTACATTAGCGTAGTCGCCGTATAAGTTCATTATGTCGTGATAAAGATGAAGCAGCTTCATATCAGTCGCAAACCACCTTTCCCAAAAGCTTTCCCTTGTCCGAGAAGCAGGTTATTACATATAAATACCTGCTGCCGTCCGCAAGGAAGTCGGCGGCTTCGTCAATGCTTTCATAAAGCTTAATCCTGCCGCTCGGAATGTCGGTATACGAAAACCGCACAGCAAGGTCGTTTACATACTTGCCGGCAAGCACAATTTCGTTTACGTTTTCGGTGTTGAGCATTTCAAAATCAATATCCCACAGCCATGAAACGTCGCTTGTGAAGTATTTTCGGCTTACGGCGTCAACGATAATCATTACGTCGCAGCCCTGCTTATACGCGGAAGCTACGCGTATGCTTTGGTCATACGAAATGCTGTTTTCATGCTTGGAGGTGAGCAGAGTGCCCTTGCGATTACCGAGCGTAAAGGTGATTACTCTGCCGTTTTTAAGCACATAGTTGTTCATATCGGCGGCAATTTTATCACCGTCGATGCCGACGATTGATGCCACGGTATAAGCCGCCAGAATATTGTAAATATTATAAAGTGATTTAAGAGCGAGGGTAATTTTATATTTTTTATCAATCTCCATTACGCCCTTGTCCAAATCGACCGAGGTGATTGTGTACTGCGTATCCTGCCGTTTGAAGCCGCATTTTGTGCAGCGGTAATGACCGATATGATTGTAATGGTGAGTGGTGTAGGTCATTTTTTCTCTGCACACGGGGCAGTACGCGCCGTCGTTGTAAACGCTTT
Organism: Oscillospiraceae bacterium; assembly: GCA_003520555.1. Classification (GTDB taxonomy): domain Bacteria; phylum Bacillota; class Clostridia; order Oscillospirales; family Acutalibacteraceae; genus Ruminococcoides. The sequence goes on along the minus strand of DOUO01000091.1, from coordinate 13,468 downwards.
GAAGCTCCGCTGTGTCGCTTGAAAGCTTGTCCGCGCCGAACCGGATTACATCGGGCTTATCCTTGCCGAAGCAGGAAACCAGCGGGTCGTCCGCGTTCAAAATAAGCTGAGTGCCGTCGTGAATACTGTCCGCGATTGCGTTGTACACCCATTCGGGATGTCCGTTGCGCGTAAGCTGGTCGCGGTACAGATTGGTTATTACATAGTGAGTGGGCTTGATATATTTAAAAGTATATTTCGCAAAGCGTTCATCGCTTTCAATCAGCAAAATATCGGTATTCACCTTGCCGGAAAGCGTCGAGCTGTTCAAAATCAGCGTGGTAACGCCCTCGATTTGGTTTGAGCCTTCCTTGTTCCACGCCACCTTTTTGCCGTTTTTGGTAAGGATATGGGCAATCATTTCCACCGTTGAGGTTTTTCCGTTGCTACCCGTTACGGCAATGATATATTCCGGAAGTTCAATCCTGCTTAAAATATCGGGGCAAAGCTTAAGCGCGATTTGTCCGGGCAGGCTGCTGCCCTTGCCCGCAAGCTTGCCGATAAAGCGCAGCAGCTTGCAAACAAGTATTGTAAAAAACACTCTCATAAGAATCTCCGTTCCCTCAATAATCAGTTTTGCTTTTGCACAATTTTGTACTCGTCGTAAAGCTGAAAATAGTGACAGCCTTTGACGTTTTGCGTCAAAAAGCGCTCCATTTCATCCTCGTCAAGGTCAATCGAGCAATAGTCGCCGAATTCCTCGTCCTCAACGTAGTGAGCGCACATTTCACAGTTGTCCGCCATAATTATCCCTCTTAATATTTACTGAATGTATAAGGTATGTAGTTTTCAAGCTGTTCAAAAATTTCGTCCTCGGATTCGGCTATAGTGTAAAGCCGGCTGACCTTTTCGCTCATAAACTTTTCGTCCGCGGACTTGCTCATCATGTCAAGCATAGAATCATAATAACCGCCTACGTTATAAATTATAATCGGCTTGTCATGACGGCGAAGCTGCTTTAAGGTGAGAACTTCAAAAAACTCCTCAAACGTACCTATTCCGCCCGCGCAGATTATAAACGCGTCTGCCTTGTCCTCCATAATCGCCTTGCGTTCACGCATGGTCGGAGTAAAAATAAGCTCGGTACATTCGTTATCAAGCACGTTAAAGTCAACAAAAAAGTCCGGGCTTACACCGATAAGCTTTCCGTTTTCCGACTTTGCTCCGCGCGCCGCGGCGCCCATTACTCCGTATTTTCCCGCGCCGAAGATAAGCGTCATGCCGCGCTTTGCCAAGGCTTTGCCGAGGCTTTCGGCGGAGAATAAATATTTTTTATCAATCGACTCGCTTGACGAGCCGAATACGCATATGTTTTTCATTTACCAAAATCTCCAAGTTAATCATAGTTACGAACAAGCGAAATAACCTTGCCCAACAACACAACCTCATCAACAATAATAGGTTCAAAGTTGTCATTTTCGGGCTGCAAACGGTAATGACCGTCCTCCTTGTAAAACCGCTTGACGGTTGCGGAGTCGTCAACCAGAGCAACCACTATTTCGCCGTTTTCGGCAACGGGCGTGCGGTTTACAATTACGATGTCGTTATCAAGGATTCCCGCGTTTATCATGCTTTCGCCCTGAATTCTGAGCGCGAAAAGCTCGCGTCCGCGCTTCATTTGTTCGGGCACGGGGACGTAACATTCAACGTCCTCAACCGCGACGATGGGATTGCCCGCGGCAACCTTGCCCAAAACGGGAACGCTTGCGCTTTTTTCCTCGCCCATGATTTGAATACAGCGGTTTACGCCGTGCTCACGCGCGATAAGCCCCTTTTCCTCAAGCGCCTTCAGGTGATGGTGAACGGTTGACGTTGAGCTAAGCCCGACGTTGTCGCATATTTCGCGAACGCTGGGCACCCTGCCCTCATGCGAACAGTCCTTTAAATAATCAAAAATTTTCTGCTGACTTTTACTTAAAGCTTTCATAAAAACGCACCTCACAACAAATGATATAGTGACTTTAGTATAGTATACCACATATATTTGCAAAAATCAAACATTTGTTTCAAATATTTTTAAAAATTTCAGTGCAATTTCAGGATAATTTCACACAATTTTCATAAATATAATGTTTAATATAATTGTACTCAAAAGACGGAACCGCAACCGTCGAGTATGATTGTTCTACCCTCCTCAATGCGGACCGGCACAGAGGTCTGCATTTGTACCCCTCATTTTTTACAGACAGAAAAGCCCTGCCGGCCCCACCTGCAGGGTTTTTCACATTTTTAACTCAATATTCTTATTACGTCCTCAAGGCCGTCTGCCGTATCATACAGCAGCGGTCTTAATTCATTTTCGGGATTGTCCAAATCCGGCACAAGAACCGTTTTGCAGCCTGCGGCAAAGGCGGATTTTACGCCGTTTACCGAGTCCTCAAGCGCCAAGCATTCCTCTGCCTTAAGCCCGAGCTGATTTGCGGCGTAAAGATAAATATCGGGCTCGGGTTTTCCGTTTTTCACCATTCGCGCGCTTGCCACAACGTCAAAATACTTAAGCAAATCCACACGCTCCAAATAACCCTTTGCCCTGTCCGCTGCCGTTGCGGTCGCAAGCGCAACGGGATATCCGTTTTGCTTTAAATATTCAAGAAGCCTTCGCGCTCCCTTTTTGGGTTGGATTCCGTGCTCGTTTACATAAGCGTCCATAAGTTCAACACGTTTGTCCCGAACCAAATCATAGTCAAAGCTGTCGCCGAAAAAGCCCTGAAGCCTTTGGACGGCAAACGGACGCGCCATCGAGCGGATTGCAAGCGCGTGACGCTTCTGCATGGGAAAGCCGTAATAATTTGCCGCTTCGCACCAAAAACGCACGTATAGTATTTCGCTGTCCAAGATTACTCCGTCCATGTCGGAGATTACACCCTTAATCATCGTTTTTCCTCACTATATTCAAATTGACAAGCACAATGCCGCATGAAATCAGCAGCAAAGAAATAACCGTCTCCGTTTTGAAAACGTTTTCGCCGAGCAGAATTCCCGAAAGAAATGTTCCGAACACGGGAACAAGAAGATTAAAAACAGATATTTTGCTTGCCGGGTGCAGCTTAAGCAAGGCTGTCCAAACCGAAAACGCCACCGCCGAAACAAGCGCGAGCCAAAACAAAATAAGCACGCCGACGGGGTTTGTAAGGTTAAGCCTTCCTCCGCAGGCGAATCCGGTTAAGGTCAGCAGCACGCCGCCGAAAAGCAGCTGATACGCGGTAATCTTCACGGGATTTCTGTGTTGAGTAACACGCTTGGCGATTAAATTTCCGCCCGCGGCAAACAATGTTGACAAAAATATAAAAACGTCGCCGAACACGGTGTCAAGCGAAAAGCCTCCGCCGCCGTTAATCAGAAGAACACCGCCGAAGCCCAAGGCACAGCCGAGTACCTTCAGAGCGGTAAGCCTGTCGCTCTTAAAGAAAATCGGCGCGGCAAGCACGGTGATAAACGACGCGCAGGCAGTAATAATTGAAGTGTTGGCGCCGGTTGTAAAGCCGATGCCGATGTAGGTAAAAAGGTACTGTGCCGCGGTTTGAACCGCGCCGAGCAAAAGCACGGCGCGGATTTCGGATTTTTCAGGCAAAGCGAAGCTTTTTTGCGACGCGCAAAAAAAGCAAAGCACCATCAGCCCTGCAAGCGTAAAGCGAAGTCCGGCAAAAAGCAGCATGCTGCCGATGTCGTCGCCGGAAACCTCAAACGCCTGATAACCGAGCTTAATAAACGGAAAAGCCGTGCCCCACAGCAGTGTACATAAAATTGCCGCGAGGCAGGCGGCAAAGCGGTTTTGAAGAAGCTTGGCCATTATGAATTCAAAAGCTGCGTTACCGCGTTAACGCAGTTTGCGCCGTCGGCGCAGGCGGTGATAATTTGACGGAGCGGCTTTGTGCGGACGTCTCCGGCGGCGTACAGACCGCTGCACGAGGTTTTTCCGCTTTCGTCCGCAATAATAAAGCCTGCCTTGTCACAGTCCGCAAGCTGTTTTACAAGGCCGCTGTTCGGCACAATACCCACGGCAACAAACACACCGTTGGTTTCAAGCTCTCTGCCGTCCTTAAGCACCGCCGCGGTAACGGATTTGTCTCCCTTTACTTCCGCAAGCTCGGCGTTCAGTACCTGAGTGACGTTCCGGCAGGCGTTGAGCCTGTCTACAAGAGCCTTTGCCGCGCGGAATTCGCCGCGTCTGTGAACGATTTTAACTTCGCTGCAAATATTAGAAAGGAATATTGCCTCCGAAACCGCCGTGTCGCCTCCGCCGACGATAACCGCGGTTTTGTTCTTATAGAAAAATCCGTCGCATACGGCGCAATAGCTTACGCCTCTGCCGGTGAACTCGCTTTCACCCTTTACGCCGAGCGGACGGTGCGTCGCGCCCGCGCAGAATATAACCGTTTTTGACTTATAAATATTTTTTGAGCCGGTGACCGTAAAAATTCCGTCGTCCTTTGAAACCGCTCCGACAGCTTCGTCAGCCATGTTCGCGCCCATTAACGCGGCGTGCTCGCGAAATTTCATAATTAAATCCATTCCGCCGATTTTTCCGAGACCGGTGTAGTTTTCGACCTCGTCCGTCTGAGTGAGCTGACTGCCCATTGATGAAGCGGTGTCGAGCATAACAAAGTCAAGCCCCGCCCTTTGCGCGTAAATTGCGGAGGTTAGCCCGGCAGCTCCGCCGCCGATGATGATTAAATCAAAAATTTTGTCCATATAACCCACGTCCTTATAAAGTCATTGCTGTATTATTATAACCATTGTAACACAAAAAACGGAGCCGGAAAAGACCGGCTCCGCATATTTTTTAATAAAAACAAAAATTATTGAATTATTTTTCCTCAGCAACAACTTCGCGGATAACGCGCGCGATGTGCGGCTGTGTAAGCTCAAACTTGTCAAGCAGTTCCCACGCGGGTCCGCTGAAACCGAATCTGTCCTGAACTCCGATTTTTGTAACCTTGACGGGACATTCATCGGTAACAACCTCGCAAACCGCGTCCGCAAGACCGCCGACAACGTTGTGTTCCTCAACAGTGATAATTCTGCCGGTTTCACGCGCCGCCTTAACAATGATTTCACGGTCGATGGGTTTGATGGTGTGGATATTAATCAGGCGGGCGTTAATGCCTTCCGCTTCAAGCTCCTTAACAGCCTTAAGAGCTTCGTTGACAACCAGACCCGTGGCGATAACGGTTACGTCGCTGCCTTCATGAAGAGTAATGCCCTTGCCAAGCTCAAAGCTGTAGGTTTCGGGGTCGTTAAAGCTGTCAATCGCCAGTCTGCCCAAACGGATGTAGACCGGACCGTTGTAGGCGATTGCCGCCTTTGTGGCTTCCTTCATTTCCCAATGGTCGGCAGGGTTCAAAACTACCATGTTGGGGATAGCGCGCATTATGCCCATATCCTCAATGCACTGGTGGGTCGCGCCGTCTTCACCTGTTGAAATACCGGCGTGACTTCCGGCAATTTTAACGTTAAGCTCCGGATAAGCAACCGAATTTCTGATTTGCTCAAAGGCTCTGCCCGTGGCAAACATAGCGAACGAAGCCGCGACGGGGATTTTTCCTGCCGCCGCCATACCTGCCGCAACGCCGATCATATTGCCTTCGGCTATGCCGCAGTCAAAGAATCTGTCGGGAAACGCCTTTCCGAAAACACCTGTTTTTGTGGCAGCCGCCAAGTCGGCGTCAAGCACAACAATATCCTTATTGGTTTCGGCAAGCTCGCAAAGAGCCTCGCCGAAGCTTTCTCTTGTAGCCTTCTTAATTACCTCAGCCATCAGCACTCGCCCTCCAATCTGTCGATTTCAGCCTGAAGCTCGGCTGTAGCCTGCTCGAACTGCTCCTTGTTGGGAGCCACGCCGTGCCATCCGGCCTGATTTTCCATGAATGAAACACCCTTGCCCTTAACGGTTTTTGCAAGAACGGCGGTCGGCTTGCCCTTGACGGTTCTTGCCTTGTCAAGCGCCGCGGCAATTTGCTCAAAGTCGTGGCCGTCAATCTTGATTACCTCAAAGCCGAATGCCTCAAACTTTTTGTCAAGCGGTTCAATTCCGCCTACTACTTCAACGGGGCCGTCAATTTGAAGTCCGTTTTGGTCAACGAACACAACAAGGTTGTCAAGCTTGTGGTGAGCGGCAAACATGGCTGCCTCCCAAACCTGACCTTCCTCAACCTCGCCGTCGCCGAGGACTGTATAGGTACGATAGTCTTTGTTGTCAAGCTTTGCGGCAAGAGCCATTCCGCACGCCGCAGAAACGCCCTGTCCGAGCGAACCCGTGCTCATGTCAATGCCGGGAGTACCCTTCATGTCGGGATGTCCCTGAAGCATCGCGCCGACGTGACGTAACACCTCAAGCTCGCTCCAGTCAAAAAATCCCTTGAGCGCAAGAACAGCGTAAAGGCTCGGGCAGCAGTGTCCCTTTGACAGCACAAAACGGTCTCTGTCCTCCCAACCCGGATTTTCGGGGTTGACCTTCATCTCTTTAAAATAGAGATAAGTGAAGATGTCTGCCGCGGAAAGCGAGCCGCCGGGATGACCGGACTTTGCGTGGTAAGTGCCGAGAACCGCGCCCATTCTTGCCTTTGCCGCAAGAATTTTAAGCTGCTTGATTTCTGAACTATCCATTTTAAACAACCATTCCCTTCTTCATTTCCTTTTTGACAAAACGCCGCGAAAGGTGCATGAATCTAACTATAAATATTATACACGAAATTGTTAAGAATTCAACAATCTTTTAGCCGATTTTTAAAATTGTTGTAAAATACATAATATCCACCTTGAAACAATTAAGATTTGTGGTATAATTTTATTAGAGTATATTTCTATACAGCAAAATAACGCAAAGCCGGAGGAAAAAGTATGCTTTTAACAGCTGACGTAGGTAATACCAACATCAAGCTCGGTCTGTTTGACGGCGACACGCTTGTGCACAAGCTGAGGGTTTCAACCAACCGCGCAAAAACAAGCGACGAGTTTGCGGTGGAGCTCTACACCTTTTTTCAGATATACAATATTGACAGCAGCCGTATTACGGCGTCAATCATCAGTTCGGTTGTGCCAAAGGTCACCCAGCCGCTGCGCGAGGCAATCGGAATTGTGACAGGCGTAAAAAGCCTTATTATAGGACCGGGGCTAAAGACGGGAATGGAGCTCAAGATTGACCATCCCGAAACGCTTGGCGCGGACCTTGTTTGCGGATGCGTTGGCGCATATAAAAAATACGGCGGTCCGCTGATTATGATTTTCATGGGCACGGCAAATGTTATTGCTTATGTTGACGAAAACTTTGTTTACCACGGCGGAATTATCGCTCCGGGCGTGGGAATTTCGCTTGACGCGCTAACGTCGGGCGGCGCGCTTTTGCCGGCTGTTGACCTCAGAACTCCCAAAAAGGTAATAGGCACAAACACGGTTGACTGCATACGTTCGGCAATGACCTACGGCACGGCGTGTATGCTTGACGGAATGATTGACAAGTTTATGCGCGAATCCGGCAAGGACTGCGTTTTGGCGGCAACCGGCGGCCTGGCTCCGCAGATGATTCAAAACTGCACTCATAAGATTATTTTTGATGAAAATATCATCCTTGAAGGACTGAATGAAATTTACAAAAAGAATGTAAGAAAACAGCATACAACACCCATAGGGTGATGTAAATAAATTATGCGTTTCACCCGCAGAACCGGCGGGGAAACAGCAGGAGGTTATTTTTTATGGCAAAAACTCAAAAGAACATGTCATCCAAGCTTTTTAAGCCCGTGTTCGCGGCGTTGCTGTCGGCGATGATTTTACTGCTGACCTTTACGGTAGGCAGTTTGCGCTTCGGTCCGATTACAATTACGCTTAACTGCCTGCCGCTTGCGGTCGGCGCGGTATTTTTGGGACCGCTTTACGGAGCTATTTTGGGCTTAGTGTTCGGACTTTGCAGCTTTTTCGCAAGCTTTACGTCCGCTTCGCTCACCACTGTGCTGCTTGGTATTAATCCGTTTTTGACATTCGTTATGTGCGTTCTTCCGCGCGTTATATGCGGATGGGTTCCCGGACTTTTGTTTAAGGCATTGCCCAAGGACACCGAGCCGAAACGTCTGGCAAGCTCAGCTCTTTGCTGCGGACTTACCACCGTTCTTAACACAATAGGCTTCCTCGGATTGATGTGGCTGTTCTTTAAAGACGCGTTTGTAAGCAACGGCGATGTAATAGCCAAGGTTGGCAACAAACCCACAGGCAACATTTTTGTATTTATCTTCGCGCTGGCAACAATCAACGCCCTTATTGAAGTAGGTGTAAATCTGGTGCTCGGCACCGCCATCTGCCGCGCGCTGACAGCAGTGACAAAAAACAAAATATAAACAGATTACAATGCTATGAATAATCTTACTATTCCTGAGATCCTTATTCAGACAAACGAATATGTTTCCGGGCAGACGCTTGCCGAAAAGCTTGGAGTTTCACGCCAGGCGGTTTGGAAGGAAATTAACGCTCTGAGAGACGAGGGATACGAAATATCCTCGGTTCCGCGAAAGGGCTACAAGCTTGAAGCCGCTCCGAAGCACCTGAATGAAGCCGCGCTTAAGTCAAACCTCAAGACAAACATCATAGGCAAAAACCCGATTGTTCTTGAAACCGTAGGCTCTACCAACGATTATCTTAAAGCGCTTGGGGCGCAGGGCTGCGAAAACGGTACTGTTGTCGCAGCGCGCGAGCAGGTTGCCGGCAAGGGCAGACTGGGCAGAGTGTGGAAGTCAAAGCGTGACGACAGCGTGATGTTTTCGTTACTGCTCCGACCGAAAATCGCGCCGGGCGAGGTGTCCGCGATTACACCGCTTGCCGGGCTTGCGGTGTGCAAGGCGTTGCGTGATTTTGCCGGTATTGACTGCAAAATCAAATGGCCTAACGACATAATTTCGGGCAATAAAAAGCTTGCGGGTATTCTCACGGAGATGAGCGCAGAGTTTGACGCGGTTGAATACATCGTCACGGGAATAGGCATTAACGCGGATCAGGCGGTGTTTCCTGAGGAAATAGCCTACAAGGCTACCTCGCTTCTGCTTGAAACAGGCAGGCATTTTGACAAAAACAAGCTTCTTGCCCGTGTACTTAAGCAAATTGAGGACGAGTTTTTAAACAATGATTTAGAGCTTTCACACACCGCGCTGGGCGAGTACACAAGTCTTTGCGCCACCATAGGCAGAAACGTTACGTTTATGCGCGGCACGCGCCGTGTAAGCGGAATGGCGGTCAGCCTGAACAGACACGGAGAGCTTAATATTATGCTTTCCGACGGCACAATTTGCACCGTAAACTCAGGCGAAGTCACGGTGCAGGGAATCTACTGATTACGGCATATAAAAAGCGT
>DOUO01000091.1:0-4035 GCA_003520555.1 Oscillospiraceae bacterium | reverse complement strand
AGCGTAAGCTTCACGGGGATTTCCCTGTAGCTTACGCTGTATTATTTTATTGAATTTTCATTAATGCGTCCCAAAGCCTGTCCGCCGCGGATTCCTTTGAAAGCAGCGGAAGGTCGGTTACATTGTCCCCGGTAATCAAGGTCAGGCGGTTGGTGTCGGTGCCGAAGCCCGAGCCCTCATCCTTTATCGAATTGGCGGCAATCATGTCGGCGTTCTTTTTTAAAAGCTTTTTGCGTGAATTTTCAAGCACGTTTTCGGTTTCCATTGAAAATCCGCACACAAGCTGTCCTTTCCTTTTGTTTGAGCCGAGCCACTGCAAAATGTCGGTCGTGCGCTTAAGCGACAGAGTTAAATCGGATCCGTCGTCCGATTTTTTGATTTTTTCCCGCTTGGTTTCTGCAGGCGTATAGTCCGCTACGGCAGCGGTCATTACAACACAGTCCGTTTCTTCAAAGCTGTTTTTAACCGCCTCAAAAAGCTCCTGCGCGCTTTGCACGGGAACAAACTTCACAAACGGAGGAGGAGCAATGTCTACAGGTCCGCTGATTAATGTTACGTCGGCTCCGCGAAGCATTGCCTGCCTTGCGACAGCGTAACCCATTTTTCCGGTTGAATGGTTTGTTATAAAACGAACCGGATCAAGGCTTTCGCGCGTGGGACCCGCGGTTACAAGCACCTTTTTGCCTGCCATATCCTTTTTAGCGGCGATTTCCTTAAGGATATAATCCAGCAGGGTTTTCTCGGGAGGGAGCTTGCCCGCTCCGGTGTCTCCGCACGCAAGGTGTCCGCTGTCGGGCTGAATTACCGTAGCGCCGCGGTTCTCCAATATTTTTAAATTGTCCTGCACCGCAGGGTGGGTGAACATGTTGACGTTCATTGCCGGCGCGAACATCACCGGACACTTCGCCGCAAGCAGAGTGGTGCTGAGCATGTCGTCCGCGATACCGTGCGCCGCTTTGGCTATAATATTAGCGGAGGCAGGCGCAACTAAAATAATGTCAGCGCGCTGCGCCACCGCTATATGCTTAACCTCGCTTACGTCGGCGCGGTCAAAGGTTTCGGTAAGACAGCGGTTTTTTGTAAGAGTTTCAAACGCGGTTGCGGTAATAAAATTTTCCGCGTTTTTTGTCATGATGACCTCAACATTCGCGTTGAGCTTTACAAGCGCGCTTGCAAGATTCGGAATTTTGTAGGCGGAAATGCTGCCTGTTACGCCAAGCACAACTGTTTTTCCTGTTAACATGTATTATCACCTCTTATGTTTTTAATACCTTAAATATTTCCCTTTTGTACTCAGCCGGTTTCATTATCCTCATTAATAAAGCCGATAAAGGCGCGGCATACATCGCTCACGGCTTTTTTATTGTTTTCGGTTTCAAAAACAGAGCTAAGCCCCGTGGGATTGTAAACGGTATGCCCGCGTTTTTCCGTTCCGTTTTCGGAAATCACGGTTTTGATTTTGCCGTCCTTAAACGAATTGGGATAGCATATTTCGGTAAATACGGTTTTTCTTTCCTTCGTTTTTCGCTTCACCGTATTGATATTCCTGTCCGCGCGGGGATATTTGTAAAACTGAAAAAGTCCGAGAAGGCAGTTGACGGTTTTTTTGTGAGTATACAGGCGTTCAAAGCACAAAAGATAGGTGTATCCGCTGTGCTCAACGCCCACATACTTTTCAATTTGAAGCGCTCCTTTGCCGCCCTTGCCCTTAAACAGCCTTTCAAAGCCGCATTTGTCTTTTTGCAGGGCAAGTTCATCAAACACGGCGTCCCTGACGCTTGTGATTTTTGATAAATGCTCCTTGTACTTTTCGGGTACGATATGAAAATTACCTGTGTCCGAATCATAAAGCGCCGAACCGATCGGCTCGGAATTGTATCTTTGCGGAGATTCGAATTTCCTGTTGGTTTCAGCCGTTTTTCTGTTGTAAATATAGACCTTGCCGGGCTTCATTCCCGATTTTTCCTGTATACTTTCATATATGGGAAGCTCCGCGTTTGAAGGCGTATTTTCGGTTATTTTATTATAACTTTCAATGCTCATCAGCACAAAACCCGGAGAACCGTTTACTTCAATACACACCGGGCCGTTTTCCTTACGGCAAAGCTTTTCGATTTCAGCTGAACCGGCTAATTCGGCGACAGATATTTTGCGCAATGGTATCCCTCCAAAATCAGCTTTAAGCATATAATTAATTATAGTGCCGATTTACGCATTAGTCAAGATATTATACGCTTTGCTTAACGGTCGCTTATTATTCGGAAGCATCCCGGTTCAGGGTTCGCGTAAAGTTCACCAAATGCGCAACCGAAGGTATTGTCTTTTTCTGTCCGACGGAAGTTACGCTTAAAAGCGCGCCTGTGGCGACAAACAGAATATTGCTGTATTTTCCCTGAGTCATGCCGTTGAAAATTTCGGAGCACAAAACCGACGCGCAGCAGCCGCAGCCGGAACCGCCCGCGTGAACGTCCTGCCCGGTGCGGTCAAAAATCATCATGCCGCAGTCCTTGTGCCTTTCCTTAATAAAAACGCCTTCCTTTTTCAGAAGCTCATAAAGTGCAAGACTGCCTACCGCGCCCAAATCGCCCGTAAATATCATATCATAGTCGTCTGTACGGGTGCCGGTGTCCTTAAAAAAGCGCAGTATGGTGTCCGCCGCGGCAGGTGCTGTTGTCAAGGCTTAACCATAAATTTGTTATTGCCCGCAATTTCGCAATTTCTTTTGTTGATTGCGGAAATCCGGTAATATGCGACGCCGCGATAATAATAACCGAAATAATCAAAAGAGCGCCGGCAACCGTTGAACACGGCTGTTGACGCTCTGTTTTTTGCGTAAATCAATATTTGTCGGGTTTTGAAGCTTTTGTTACTTGTGCTTTATTTCGTTTAAAGTGTCTTTGACGGTAGAAATAAGCTCCTTGTTGCGAATCATAATAAACAAATCGGAAAGAGCCTTGACAACCAGCACAATGCCACAGAGCACCATTGTAAAATCGGCCGTGTCGTCTGACAGGAAAATAAACACCGCGCCGATTGCCACAGACAGCAGGTTGAGCAAAACAGACGCCAACTGCCCTTTCAACGGTATTCCGCTTTTTCTTGCCGAGATTACACCCCAAATGCCGCTGCCGCCGTCGAATATTAACAGCGCGCCGAGAATTATGTGAACAGTGCTGATGGTTGCGTCAGGCCAAATAAACAGCATAGCCGCGGCAGCCAAAAGGATAATGTAAAAAATACACATTACAACCTTGCCTGCCTTTGGTTTTCTCTCATGACGTTCGGTCAGCATTTGCATACGCTTATCCCATCTTGCTTTAGAGGCTGAGGCAGACATCTTTTTTCCGATTTTTTCGTTTTGCGACATTACCTCGCTTATTTTGGATATGGGATTTCCGTCGCCTTTAAAAGTTTCCTTTACCATATCGCTTGCAAATTTTTTTCCTTCTCCGACTTGTTCGTTGTTGCCTGTCAGGACGCAAATTATCGAGAGCAGCGCGTAAAGGCCGATAAACGCCGAAAGCATTGTAACCGTTCCGCGCAAACCTCCGCGCGGGTCGATAATATGAAGAGTACCCGTAAACAAAAAGATTATTATACTGACGAGCTTACATTTCATCAATACATCAAACGCGCCGATTCCCCTGTTTATCAATCCGGTTAATTTATCCTTCATAATAACACCTCCGAAGCCTAAACAGTTTTTCCTTATAACTTATAATAAGAATAGCACAAAAATATATAATAGTCTACAATAATTACAGTAAATTCTACATATTTTTAAAAATTTTTTATCTTTAATACTAATTCCTGATAGAAAGTAGACTTATATTTTGCGAGGATATTTTTCGCAAGACAAGGCGGAGGACGCCGCAAGGCTGGCGCCTTGCAAGGACGACAACGCAGTATTTTGGAAAATAGACCGCAAAGATTGGCTACTTTTTATTAGGTATTAGTATTATACAAGCGGATGCCGTTCAATGACATCCTCACAGATTTTCAACACATTTGTAATTATCTTTGCAGCAACAGCAG
>DOUO01000167.1 GCA_003520555.1 Oscillospiraceae bacterium | reverse complement strand
GAGGAAGCCGTAACTATTGAGGATGTTTATGAACCGTACCTGCTTCAAATCGGATTTTTAAGCCGCACTCCGCGGGGAAGGTGTATTACTGCCGAGGGCTGCCGTCATTTGGGATATGATTTTCCAAAAGGCACGGTAACAGGCGCGGCTACTCAGCCAAATCTGTTCGGAAATAATTAAAAAGGAAAATGAGCAATGCGATTATCCGGAAACTGGAAGGATTACGAGCTTATTGACACATCCGACGGCGAACGTCTTGAGCGATGGGGCGATATTATTTTAATTCGTCCCGACCCTCAAATCATTTGGTCAACAGGCAAAAAAAATCCTTTGTGGCGTCAGGCGCACGCGCGGTATCACCGCTCAAACAAGGGCGGCGGTCATTGGGAAACCTACAAAAAGGTGCCGCAGCGCTGGACAATTAACTACAACAATTTAACCTTTAACATAAAGCCCATGGGCTTTAAGCACACGGGTGTGTTCCCTGAGCAGGCGGTAAACTGGGACTTTGCCGCCGCGAAAATCAAGGAACAAAACCGTCCGTTGAAAATACTGAACCTTTTCGGCTATACCGGATGCGCCACGCTTGCGTGCATGGAAGCCGGAGCCATGGTGTGTCATGTTGACGCTTCAAAGGGCATGGTTCAGTGGGCAAAGGAAAACGCGCAGTCAAGCGGAGTCGCGGACAAGCCCGTTCGCTGGCTTGTTGACGACTGCGTAAAGTTTGTACAGCGCGAAATCCGCCGAGGCAACCGTTACAACGGAATCATAATGGACCCTCCGTCCTACGGCAGAGGTCCGGGCGGCGAGGTTTGGAAGCTTGAAGAACAGCTTTATCCGCTGGTAAGCCTGTGCGGGCAGGCGTTAAGCGACGACCCCGTATTCTTTATATTAAATTCATACACAACGGGACTTTCACCCGCTGTTATGGAATATCTTTTGAGCGTGCTGTTGAAAAAAGACTTCGGCGGCACGGTTTCAAGCGATGAAATCGGACTCAGGGTGACCGACACGGGACTTGTTTTGCCCTGCGGCTCAACCGCAATCTGGGAGAAATTATAAATGGCTTTTATTCAAATAAAAAACGTGTGCTTTTCCTATGCCGAGGAAACCGACCCTCAGCCGCACGTCAACGCTGTTGACAACGTAAGCCTTGATATAAACGAAGGTGAATTTGTGGCGGTAATCGGTCACAACGGCTGCGGAAAATCAACGCTCGCCAAGCATCTCAACGCAATGCTATTGCCGGACAGCGGCAAGGTGTATGTTGACGGAGATGACACGGCTGACGAAAACAAAACATGGGACATTCGCGAAAAGGTCGGACTTGTGCTTCAAAATCCCGATAATCAGCTTGTCGCAAGCATTGTTGAGGACGACGTAGCCTTCGGTCCCGAAAACCTCGGCGTTGAACCCGAAGAAATACGCAGGCGCGTTGACAACGCCCTAAAGGCGGTTGATATGTACGAATACCGCATGCACGCTCCGCACAAGCTTTCGGGCGGTCAAAAACAGCGTGTGGCAATTGCGGGCATTTTGGCAATTCAGCCCAAGTGCGTTGTGCTTGACGAACCTACCGCAATGCTTGACCCGAGCGGAAGAAACGAGGTAATGTCAACGCTTATCAAGCTTAACCGTGAAAACAAAATCACCGTAGTGCTCATAACTCACTACATGGACGAGGCTGTGCTTGCCGACCGTGTAGTTGTTATGGACAGCGGAAGAGTGCTTACTCAGGGTACTCCCGACGAAGTGTTTTCGCAGGTTGAAATGCTGAAAAAACACAGGCTTGACGTACCGCAGGCAGCTGAGCTTGCCTACAGGCTGAGGGGCTGCGGCGTAAAGCTTGACAAAATTCCGCTTTCAAGCGGAGAATGTGTAAAAATGCTTGAGGAGGCAATGCTGTGAGTTGTGTTCTTGAGCTTAAGGGCTTAGGCTTTACCTACGGAGAGGGCACGCCGTTTGAAAAACGCGCGGTCAATAACGTAAGCTTAAGCATAAACAAAGGTGAATTTATAGGAATTATCGGCCACACCGGATCGGGTAAATCCACGCTTGTCCAAATGCTTAACGGCTTAATAAAGCCCACAGACGGTCAGGTGTTGCTTAACGGCAGGGACATTTGGGCAGAGCCGAAGAAAATCCGCGAGGTTCGCTTTCATGTCGGCATGGTTTTTCAGTACCCCGAATATCAGCTTTTTGAGGAGACCGTGTACAAGGATATTGCCTTCGGCGCGGTTAACAAGGGACTTTCGGGCGACGAGCTTGACAGGGCTGTTCGAAGCGCGGCGCAGTTTGCCGGCGTAAAGGAAACCCATCTTGACAAATCTCCGTTTGACTTGTCCGGAGGCGAAAAACGCCGAGTGGCAATTGCCGGAGTAATCGCCATGGAGCCGGATGTTTTGCTGCTTGACGAACCCACCGCCGGACTTGACCCCATGGGACGTGAAATTTTACTTTCGCAGATTGTCAACTACCACAAGGCGCGCGGCAACACCGTGATTTTTGTATCCCACACAATGGAGGATATAGCCAGAGTTGCCGACAGAATAATCGTTATGAGCAAGTCCGAGCTTGTTATGTTTGACAAGACCAAAAATGTTTTTGCGCAGGGTGACAGGCTCAGCGAAATCGGGCTTCGTGTTCCTCAAATTACAAGTATAATGCAGGATTTAAAGCAAAAGGGCTTTAATGTGCCCGACGGCGTTTTGACCGTTGACGAAGCGGTTGCCGTGCTTACGCCTCTGCTTAAAAAGGAGGGTAAACAATGGTAAGGGACGTTGCGTTCGGACAATATTTTCCCGGGGACAGCATTATCCATAAGTTTGACCCCAGAGCAAAAATCTTGATTTTTATCGCGTATATAGTTATAATATTTTGTACCTTTAACTACGCTGCCTTGGCTGTAACCGCCGTATTTACCGCTGTGTTTTTGGCATTAAGCAAAATCAAGCCGAGGTTTTACTTCAAAAGCTTAAAGGTAATAATATTTATTGTAATCTTCACTTCTCTGCTTAATCTGTTCTACGGAACGGGCGAACCGATTTGGCAGTGGGGCATAATTAAGCTTACGTGGGACGGCATAAACCGCTCTGTGTTTGTCACTGTGCGCATTATCTGCCTTATTTTGGCAAGCTCATGTTTAACCTTCACAACCGCTCCCACAGAGCTTACAGACGCAATCGAACGGCTTATGAAGCCGCTTAAGGTTATTCATTTTCCCGTTCATGAAATCGCTATGATGATGTCGCTTGCGTTAAGGTTTGTGCCTACCCTGCTTGAGGAAACCGACAAAATCATGTCGGCGCAAAAGGCAAGAGGCGCAAACATGGACTCCGGCAATTTTTTAAGCCGCGTCAAGGCGCTTGTGCCTATTCTTATTCCGCTGTTCGTATCCGCGTTCACACGCGCGTATGAAATAGCTACGGCTATGGAATGCCGCTGTTACAGGGGCGGCGCGGGCAGAACACGTATGAAATCAATACACATGGGTATGCGCGACGCCGCGGCGTTTGCCGCGATTGCCCTTGTTATTGCAGGTGTAATTATATGCAACATAATGATTCCGGCGGTGATTTAAGAAATCTTTTGATTACAATCACCTACGACGGCAGGGCGTTTCACGGCTGGCAAATTCAGCAAAACGCATTTACCGTACAAGAGGCGTTTCAAAACGCTCTCTTAAAAATTATAGGCGACGGCTTTGAAATAAAGGGCTGCAGCCGCACAGACAGCGGCGTGCATGCCAACATGTACTGCATAAGCCTTAAAACCGCTCACATAATTCCCGCGCAAAGGCTTAAGGCGGCGCTCAACCGCTGGCTCCCGCTTTCGGTAGCCGTGCTCGACTGCAAGGAAGTCGCCGCGGATTTTCACGCGCGCTACAGGTGCAAAAGCAAGGAATATGTTTATAAAATCTGGAACAGCGAGGTTCGCAATCCATTTCTTGAGGGCTACGCGCTGCATTACCGCTACAAAATTGACGCCGAAATGCTCAACGCCGCCGCTCAGGCGTATGTCGGAAAGCACGACTTCACTTCGTTTTGCACTCAGGACAACCGCGAAGCAGGCGACCTTACGCGTAACGTAATGAGCTTTTCGGTAACGCGCGAGGGCAGCATGGTTCTCATGAGGGTTGAAGCCGACGGATTTTTATATAATATGGTAAGAATAATGGTGGGAACTCTGCTCAGAATTCAGCAGGGCAAAATACCCCCGGACGGAATACCGTCAATAATTGATAAAAAAGACAGACAGTACGCAGGACCTACCGCGCCCGCGTGCGGATTATATCTTAACCGTGTTAATTATGGGGATTAGTTCATTGGGAGTGAACGAATGTTTAACAAGATAAAAGGAAGCTATAACGAACGCAAGAAAAAACTTAAAGGGCGTTATGAGCAGCGTAAAAAGCAAAGCGACCGCAAGGTGCTCAGCTATGAGGACGTGCCGCTTGACGATTACGAGCAGGAAAAAACCGACCTTTCGCCTAAGACTGTCAAAAGGATTATCCTTTGCGTATGCGCGGTTTTGCTTGCAGGCTTGGCTGTTTTGGCGTTTGCCAACCGCGACAAGCTTACATGGGACAACCTGAGCGTGTGGTGGAATTACGACGTGCTCGGAAACGCCGGTAAGGGTTTTCCGGTTAACATAATCGGCTCAGAGGTAGAAGCGCGCAATTTTAGCGTAAATCAGGGAAGAGTTGCCTACGCCTCGGACACTTCGTTTATCACGCTTAATAATTCCGGCAGCGAGGTGGCTAACGTTCAGCTGCGTTATTCAAAGCCGGTAATGAAGTCAGCCGACAATAAATACCTTACCTTCGGAATAGGCGAAACAGGTTATCAGATTAACGATTTTGAAAAAAACCTGTTCACCGGCGACGCCGAAGGAATAATATATACAGGCGACATTGCTTCAAACGGAGTTTACTGCCTTGTAAGCGAGGGCAACGGTTATTTCAGCCAGCTCTGCACTTATGATAAAAACAACAACAGAATATTCAAATATTCTTTTTCGGAATATTATATAACATCTGTCGCGCTTAACGGCGACGGCTCACGCTGCGTTGTATGCGGAATGACATCTGACAACGGCGTGGTAAAAACCGGAATTTATGTACTCGACTTCAAGCATGATAAACCCGTTAAGCAGCACGAAATTTCCGGCGACACCGTTATGGACTGCAAATACATCGGCTCGGACCGTTCGGTGTTTATCGGCGAAAAAAACGCGTATGTTGTTACGGACGGCAGCGATGATTTTAAAACCGTAAGCTATAATGATAAGCTGTTGGTTAATTACTGCTTCAGTCCTGCCACAAATTCTTTTGTATTAGCTCTTTCAAAAAGCGGTGACGGACGAAGCTGTACGCTTATCCGCTACAACAACGGCGGAGGCGAAATCCTGACGGTTGACAACCCCTACGGCGCGGAATCCGTTTCCGTGTTCAAGGGAACAATCGCCGTACTTGACGGCAACATGCTTTATTCCTATGACGGCAGCGGAAAGCTTGCTTTTTCGGGCGACGCGGGCACGGGAGCGCGTTCGTTTATCTTAACAGGTGACAACCGCGCTTTTGTAATGAGCGTCAATCAGATTCGTCAAATTGAGCTTGAACGTCACAATCCCGATTCATCGGGTGATTCCGCCTGATAATCAAACGGGAGGATATATGATATCTGATATAATAATTATTTTCCTTATAGTTTTTTTCGCGTTTTTGGGTTACAGGCGCGGACTCGCAAGAACGCTGCTGAACTTTGCGGCAATGCTTGCCTCATCAATGCTGGCAAGTTTTGTTTCGGACGGGCTGGCTCAGTTGATTTACGACGCCTTCTTTAAGCAAAGCGTAATAAGCAGTATTCAAAATACAATCAATACAAAGGGCGTTGAAACAGCCGTCAACACAAGCGTTCGGTGCGCTCCTGACTGGGTTCAGAGCATATTGGGCGGATTTATGAAAACGCTGGGAATGTCTCTTGACGACGTTCAGCGTTCGCTGACAATAACAAACGACCAAAGCCTTACCGTTGCGCAAAACCTTGAAAAACCTGTCGGTGAGCTTACTGTAGGCGTTATTTCCATCGTGCTCACTGGCATAGTTTTTGTACTGTTATTTATGCTGTTTAAATTATTAATCAGAAAAATAATAAGAGTGTTTGATATTCCCGTGGTCGGTTTGGTAAACCACCTGCTCGGCACCGTTACGGGGCTTGCCGAGGGTTTGGTATTTGTGGTGTTTGCCGTAAATATTATTTATGTTGTAGTGGCAGGCGCAAGCCCGGGAGCGCTTAACTCAAATGCTTTCGGACCGGTGTTCAATGCGCTGTGCTTCTTCAAGTAGAGATTATTGTTAGATATGGAGATAGTAAAAATGGGTGAAAATAAGTGGAGCTTCAAACCTTCGGATTTGGTAACGATACCTAATTTGCTGACTTATCTGAGGTTTTTGCTGGTTGCTCCGTTCGTATACTTTTTTCTGAAAGAGAATTATATTGCCGCCGCTATATGCATAGGTCTTTCCGGACTCAGCGACTGCCTTGACGGTTTATTGGCAAGAAAGCTAAATCAGGTTACGTCGCTCGGAAAAATCCTGGACCCCATAGCCGACAAGGTTACGCTTGTCAGCGTAGCGGTTTGTATGCTTATTTACATGCCGTCGCTTTTGCCTATAATGCTTGTGATGATAGGCAAGGAGTTTTTGATGCTTGTAGGCGGACTTGTTCTCTTGATAATGAAGGTCACTCCGCCGCCCGCAAGGTGGTACGGCAAGGTCGCTACAATTATCTTTTATGTATCGGTCTGTACAATCATCTTCTTAAAAGCGGCGTTTAACATTCACAATGAAATGCTTATTACGGCAACGTTCATAGTAACCGCGGCGGCAATGCTTTTTGCCCTGATAATGTACGCCGTGCTGATAGTTAAGCAAATCAAAAACAGTAAAAAACAAAACGCGTAGTGCATAAGTAAATTTTTTCATGCGTTAATCATGATATTTGTCAGGAGGTATATTTATGCTTTGCAGCAGATGCGGAAAACGTCAGGCTGTTGTCTTCGTTTCCAACAATACACAACAAAACGCTCCCACGGCAGGCTATTGTCTGACCTGCGCCAAGGAGCTTGGCATAAAGCCTGTTGAGGATTTAATCAGCAAGATGGGTATTTCCGACGAGGATCTGGAAACCGTGCAGGATCAGATGAATACCCTCATGCAGGGAATGGGCGAAAACGGCGATATGTCCCAGCTCATGGAGCAGCTCGGAGCGGATAATCTTGCCGAGCAGATGGAACAGTTTAGGGAGGAAGCTCCGGGCAGCGATGACGACGACTTTGCTCACGGCGCTCCCGCGTTCCCGAATATTTTTAAAAATATGATGGGCGGCAGCCAGAACGCTCAAAACGGCGGTCAGACAAAGTCCGGACAGAAGGATAAAAAGGAAAAGAAAAGAAAACACATAAACCTTTACTGTGAGGATTTAACACGCAAGGCAAGGGAAGGCAAAATTGACCGTATTGTGGGCAGAGATGTTGAAATTGCGCGCATTATTCAAATTTTATCTCGCCGCACAAAGAACAATCCCTGCTTAATCGGCGAACCCGGCGTAGGTAAAA
>DOUO01000073.1:1030-3377 GCA_003520555.1 Oscillospiraceae bacterium | reverse complement strand
TATAGTATGTTACAACCGGCGTGTACAGTCTGTAATCTGTAAACATACGGTGGTCTTTAAATCTGTTTGTTTTACATTATTTGTTTTGCCAACGGCGACGGAATCAGAAAGTACGCGGATAAGCCGATAAAGCCCAAATAAAATACGGGACGCATTATTACTGTCCTCAGCAAGCTTTCCTCTATGCCGATGCCGAACACAAAGAAAAGTACTGCCTCCACGGCTAAACCGCAAACAAATAATATAAGTGCGGACAACGGCAAAGAAAACGCCGCCTTCGGAAACAAGGGAAGTCTTTTGACAATGAAAGCATAGTAGACAAACAGCAGAAGCAGCGCGATAAGCGTTGCCAAATATGCCGCTGCGTACAAAACAGTAGGCAGCTTTGTAAAATCCAAAAACGCGATAACCTGACTTGCCAAACGCAGCTTGAGTAAAAATATTACAAGCATGGCGATATTAAACGCTAAACTGCGTATCATCAGAAAGCGGATATCCGTCATTTTGTACAATCCCGCAAATTTGTCACCGGTCGAAACGGAAATGACAGATAAAGGAACGGTCGTCCAGGAAAAAACAGCAAGCACGGCAAACATCAACGCCACAATCACGCTGATAATAATACCCAAAACAGGCAGCTCTTTTATGTCCTTTATGATAATAAATACGTTATACGCGGAATACGCGGCGAACATAAAACCTGAAAATAAAATTATCAGTATTCTCAAAATATGATTGGTTTTATTATACTCTTCGGTAGCCATAGCATTAAAACCAAGAACCGGGGCCGTCAAAGATGTCGAACGAATCGTAAGCGTTTTCCCACTCATTCAGCATTTCACTTTCCGGTGAAGTAGGGTCAACTACTCCCGACGTTGTAATGACATCTTCCGCGTCAAACTCAGAAATAATTAAATTCTCGCGTTGATAAACAGATTTCATTTTGCATTCCTCTTATTTTTATCTCTTCATTACGGCTGAAAAACAGTACGTCCCCAGCCTTCATCATCTGTAGGCATCTGTGTAGAGGGTTCGGTAGCGGGCTCGGGTAATTCAACAGTTTCGCCGATTTGGAAGGGCGTTTCATACTTCGCCAGCCATCTCTGAATAATGGTAGCGTCCTCTATATTAATCGTGCCGTTTCCGTCTGCATCCGCGGCAATCTCGGAATATCTGTCAGGTACGGGGAATTTAGCGATATCCCACTGAATCATGGTTACATCTCTTATGGTAACCACGCCGTCGCTGTCGGCGTCTCCCAATAATTTTTTTGAATCGGATGTTTCCGTGTTTGCTAACGCGTTTCCCGTAACTGTAAACGAGAAAATAAGCGCGGCAACGGTAATAAATAATACCGGAACTAATTTACGCAGCTTACAGGTCATTAATATTCACCTCCGCGTTATCTCTGTCGCCATAAGTATCGGGTGCTGCCGTAGCCGGTTGAGTAACATTCGGCTTTGAGCTTTGACGATTTTCATTTTTGCTTGCGCGGCTTTCATTTCCCGACGCTTTGCTGCTTTTTGAGGAGGAACCGCCGGAACTGTTTTGTCCGGATTTTGCTTTCTCCCCCGACTGCGCCGAGGACTGACTGCGCTTAGCTTCACTGCCGGCTGAGCTTTGAGAATCGGATTTTGCGCTGCTTTTTTTGCCGCTTTCTGTTTTCGCGTTACTCTGTCCAAAGCTTTCTTTGCCGTCGGATTTACCGGAAGCCGCTGTTGCGGCAGTTGTTTCCTGCATATTTGATGAGGACTGCTCCGAAGCGGTTTGCGTATCGGAGACACTTGAATCTTTCTTTTCGCCGCAAGCTGCAAGACACAAAATAACAGCAAACAATATTGCGGCAAATAATAATTTTTTACCAGACATATTCTTATACCTTTACAAATAAAATGAGTTTGAGCGTATTATTTACAAAGGAAAAACCGTTGTAATTCCCGATATTTTTTGCATAAAGTATATATAGAACATTATACAATGTTTTAGGAACAATGTCAACAAAAACCGTTTATACTTATTATTTTTTCATGCTTTTCACGGCATTTTGACTGCATATAGAATTTTTCTGTTTATTTGATTTGCCAAAATCTGTTTTTTAATGTTTTATTTCCACAGGAACGAAAAATGCTTGTCCGCGGTAAAACCGAGCTGCTTGTAAAACGGCATATCGGACAGCACATACGCTTTCTTTGCTCCGAGGGATTTTGCGCGGTTCAGCGCTTCGTAAATCACCGCTTTCGCAACGCCTTTTCCACGGCAGGACGGCACGGTGCAAACCGGCTCGACGTAGGCGTAGTCGGTTTTGTCGGAATACCAAAGGCAACAATACGAAACATATTCTCCGCCG
>DOUO01000073.1:0-843 GCA_003520555.1 Oscillospiraceae bacterium | reverse complement strand
GAGCCATTGGAAGGCATACGGTTCTTTCACAGGGTCAAGCTCGGCATAATGTAACCCGTCGGGCAGATTGGCATAAAGCTCATTGACTAAGTCAATCCGCATGACGGTCTCCGATTGTTCGGCAATTGTAAAGCCTGCCGATTTTGCCATGTTAATTTCATCGGCGCAAGTGTCGCAGACAGCGATTCCCAAGCCGTTTTCGTCCTTCAGCTCACGATAAGCATAATCGAGAATTTCGGGATAGAGCGCGCTGTATTTCGGCAGAGCGCCTGCAAACGCCTCGCCGAAATACATATCGTAGATCGCCGCTCCGGCAACTTTTTCGCCGTCCAGCCAAAGCCCGATAGAACTCATCGGGCTTTTGTCAAATTCGGGGTGCTCAATCATCCACTCGAACCTTGCCCAGTTCCAGTTGATATGGTTTTGATTTTCGCGGTTCAGCTCAATCAGAAAGTCGCAGACCGCTTCGTAATCATTATTGCTGTAGTTCTTAAATTTCATAGTATCCTCATCTTATCATTTTAAACATTCCCGGACCGTCCCAATCACAAGGGCGTTCCTCAAAGCCGTGTTTTTGATAGAAACCGACCGCTTCCTTTGAACTGATCAGCTCCAAACTGACAGCCCAATCAGGCGCGATATGCTCCTTTATGTAATCCTCCAAAGCGTTCAGCAAGAGCGTTCCGACGCCCTTTGACTGATAGGCTGGCACGACGGCAAAGTCCTTGATATAAAACGACATTCCGCTGTCGCCGATCAGCCGCACCATACCAATCGCTTTATCATTATCGTAGGCGGTAAAGGTCGCGATCGTATTTTCCAGAGCTTTCTGCACCTGCCCGA
>DOUO01000172.1:3836-11352 GCA_003520555.1 Oscillospiraceae bacterium | reverse complement strand
TGAATACAAAGTTGCTGCCGTTGGGGCCGTATGATGTATCCCAGCTGTGGTTCTTGATTACCTTGAACTGTGCTTCATTTACGGGCTCCATAGCTGTTGTATAGCTGTATGTGCCGTCGTCGTTCTTGGTCATTTCTGTTGCTACGTTTGTAGCGTCCCAGCCGCCGAATACTTCGTCGGGCTGACCTGCGATGCTGTAAACAGCTTCTTCAACAGGCTCGGTTACGGGTTCTGTATCTGTAGCAATCTGTGTCTCAGGCTCTGTAACGGGCTCGGTTACGGGTTCTGTAACAGGCTCGGTAACGGGCTCTGTGGGCTCAACAAAGTCTACACGACCTAAAAGATAGAGCTGAATTGTTGTAACATCGTCTGAGTCAACCTCACCGTCACCGTTTACATCGGCAACTCTGAGCTGCTCGGCAGATAAATTAGCTCTCTGCGGGCTTATAAGATGGATTTGAAGCATTGACGCGTCGTCGATATCAATATCGCCGTCGCCGTTAACATCACCCATCTGCAATTTTGCGTCGTCAGCAGCAAAGGCAGTTACGGAGCCAAGGCATGTGAAACATGACAAAGCAATCATAAGAGCCAAAACTAAGCTGATAACTCTTTTGTGTTTTTGCATTTAAGAATTCCTCCTTTTTATAGTTGAACATATAAATGAACATTATAATTATACCAAAGGTCGCTTTAAAATGCAATATATTTCTTTGCTGTTTTTTCAAAAAATTGTATCATATTTTTACATTTTACCCATCATCAAAATAATTCTTTAACCTATATTTGATAATTTCAACAAATATATAATCTTTTATTGTCGTTTTGCATAAATATTACGCTTCTTTTTTGTCGGAAAACACCACTGCTTTTTTTATAATAAGAAAGACCGCTTCACACGGAAACGGTCTGTTAAATACTACTGTGTTTATGCCTTGCGGTAGGACGACGGAGTTCTTCCGAAGTGCATTTTAAAGGCACGGTTGAAGTTCGATAAATTATTAAAGCCGGACAGCGAAGCGATTTCAATAATCGGCTTGTCGGTTGTCACCAAAAGCATTGCGGCGCGGTTGAGCCTGAGCTCGTTAACATATCCCACAAAGGTAGTGCCCATGAGCTCCTTAAACAAGTGAGAAACATAGTAACGGCTTATGCCGGTTGCTTCGGCTACATTCTCAAGCGAAATACCTTCGGTATAGTGTTCGTCAATGTAGTTGGTTACGCGCATGAGCGCGCGGTATTTTTTGCTCTTGGTTTCGGCGTCGATGATTTTAACATAATTATTCGCGAACAGCTCATAAAACAATTCATACATCTTGGCGTAAACCTGAAGCTGGAAGAATTCACCCTTTTCGGTTTCGGCTTTGTTTACAATACGCATACAATTATACATTGTACTAAAGGCTTCGTGCTCAGAGTGAATAATCGCGCAATTGGTACAATGACCGTTAATAAGCGCGCGGATAATGCTTTGGGGAATAAAATCCTGAGTAACCGCGGCAGGATTTGTGAAGTTAAGCGAAACAACGTTGATTACCGAATCAGCGTCGCCCGAAAGCCTATATTTATTGTTTGGAGCGATAAAAAATATGTCGTTGAGCTTAAGCGGTATTGTTGCGTTGCTGATTTCAAGCGTCACTTCTCCGGACTTTAACCTTCCGAATATTGCCTCGTGATGGACATTTTGATTGCCGTTTACAACCATTTTTCCGCAAACCACCCTAAAAGCCGAATTTGACGGCGATGTTGCTTTGTATAATTCCAGACTCATTTTCACACCTCTTTTGCTGTAATTTTACGGTTTTATACTTTTTCGGGAGCATAGACGCGCCGGAAATGAGCAAACGCCCGCAAACGTTTATTTATTTCATTATATCATTTTATCCTACTTTTGTCAATGATTTATTGTTTTGAAAATGTAATGTTGTTAAAAGAATTTTATTTAACTATTATAGTAAGCAGACAGTTCCTTAATTTTGTCCTTGAACTCATCAACCGCCCTTTTTGGCGTTAATATACGCACGCCGTTGCCCAAACCGAAAATCCAGGCGTAAAACTGGGGGCTGAGCGCAACGCGCACGTTGACGCTGAAGGTTTTTTCGCTTTCGCGCACGATGTAGGTATCCGCGCCGAACCGGTCTACAATTACACCCACAAGATTATTGTCAACCGACAGCTTCACGTTACATTCTTCACCGCCGAACATCGAAAACACGCTTTTGGCGTAACGCGCAAGATTGAACTCCTCAAACAATTCCGCGCCGTCGCGGTTTTGGGTAAGAAGCCTGATTTTTTCCATTTTGTCAACGCGGTAATGCTTGATTATTCCCGCTTCGGAATCGTAAGCTACAAGGTAGTAGTTTTCGTCGTCCCAGCAAAGCGCCCACGGCGAAACCTCATAGTCCTCGCCGTTTTTGCGCGGAGCGCGGACTATTTTTTGCTGTGAACCGAAATTTACACGCCATTCGGTGTACTTGAAGGCAACTTTTTTATTTTGAGAAATTGCGTTGTGAAGGAAATCGACGTTGTAGTAAATCTGCTCGTTGAATGTTTTTACACGGTTGGTGACATAAACCTCGCGGTTGAGCTCCTTGCCCTGGTTTTCGCTGACAAGCCCCTCAAGCTTGCCTATCAGCTTAAGGCTTTTTGAGTGGGTTATAAATTTTGAGCTTTGAATTGCGTCAACAAGCAGCTTTAGCTCGGCAACCTCAAAGTTGCGGCTGCCTATGAAGTAACGAACCGTGCTGGTGCGGACACGACAGATATCAAGCCCGAAGGACTGCAAAATTTCCATGTCGTCATACAGGCTTTTGCGTTCCGTTTTTATTCCGTACCGCGCAAGCTCATCCTTGATTTCCGTAAGGGTGAGCGCGTTGTTTTCGTCGGTTTTTTCAAGCAAAATCTTTTGTAAATAAAGAAGCTTTTGCTTTTGCATTGAACTTTTTGACATAATATCACCTTACTGACTAAATGCCCGCCAATGAGTACGCAAGCGACACAACAAGCGGCATAGTAATAATTGACAGGACGGTTGACGCGGTTACAACGCTGACGCTGAGCTCAACGTCACGGTCGAATTTCGCGGAAAACATTGTGGTTGTTGCCGCGGTGGGGGCCGAGCAGGCAACGGCAAAGGCTACCGTCATCTTCGCGTCCGTTTTCAGCAGCACCATTGCGAAAATTACGGCAATGGGAATAACCGCAAGCCTTAACAGCATTGCAAGGTAAGCGCCTTTGTCGGTAAAAGCCTTTTTGAAGTCGGCGCGCGAAAGATAAAAGCCTATGATCAGCATGGGAAGCGGAGTGTTAAGATTTGCAAGGTGGGTAACGGGCTCTATAATTACAACGGGCAGGGTGACGCGGCAGACAAAGAGGATAATTGCGGCAACCACGCCGATAATGCCGGGATTAAGCGCGAGCTTTTTGATTGAAAGCTGTTTTTTGTCGCCGCTCATGTCAACCAAACCGTATGTCCAGCAAAAAACATTGAACACCGCGACGAAGATTGAGCCGTAAAACCAGCCTTCATCACCGAGCAGAGCCTTTTGGAGCGGAAGCGACATAAAGCCGCAGTTTGAAAAAATAACCGAAAACTGCAAAACCTTTCTGCGCGCGACGTTTTTGTCGCGGACGGCAAACCTTGCGATAAAAATTGAAACGGTCATTATTGCCGCGGCGGCAAGCGCCGCAATAAGCACCTTGCCCAGAAGCTCAAGAGAAAATTCACGTTGGAACGCGGCAATCATTACGCACGGAGTGACGACATACAAAACTATGTCGGTCATTTTTTTCGAGGCGTGTTCGGTAATAATTCCGGTTTTGCCGCAGATGAAGCCCACCGATATTAAAATAAAAAGAACCAGAACCTGTCCGGCAATTGTCAAAAGGTTGTTTAAAAACACAGAGCTGTCTCCTTTTTTCTCAGAGTTTATGCGACCTTTTAAGTATAACATAAACGGGATTTTTATTCAATCGGAATGGCTAAAAAGCTTGTCAAGACCATATTATCTACAAAATATAGCTTATTTTATTGTTAAAAGTAACCAACAGAAAAATTAATTTTTTTAAAATATGTATTAACCGCCAAAAATAATTTGTATTTATTGACAAATATTTTCCGTAATTGTATAATAACATCACAGGCAAAAACAATAATTAATAAGTATAATACACTGAAAGAAGGAACTTACAATGGCAACTACAAAAAAGGCAGCTGCTACAGCTGAAAAAGAAACAAAAAAGACAACAAAGACCGCTGCTAAGACAGCAACCAAGGCTGCTAAGACAACAAAGGCTGCTGAGGAAGTTAAGGCAGAAAAGGCTCCCGCTAAGAAGGCTCCCGCCAAGAAGGCTCCTGCCAAGAAGGCCGCTCCCAAGAAAACAGCTCCTGCTAAGCCTGTAGAAGCTAAGGTTGATTTCTTCGTAGAGTACGGCGGCGTTCAGGTATCTATCGCTAAGGTTATCGAAGACGTTAAGGCTACTTACGGCAAGGACGCTAAGGAAATTTCCGTTTACCTCAAGCCCGAAGAAAGCAAGGCTTACTTTGTTGCTGACGGCGAAGAAAAAGAAATGGACGTTTTCTTCTGCTGATTTTTTCACACAATTTCAAACAATACAGGCTGAGCCGAGGCTCGGCCTTTTTGTTTTTTTGCCGCATTTTTCGCATATTTTTGCAAAAAAACGCAGGGCTGTGTAGTTGCCCTGCGTAAAAATCTTTTATTAACTTATATCGGCATCGGAAGCATTATTTTGCGGGCGCTTCCTCAGCCACGGTTTCAACAGCCTTGGGCTCCGCTTCAGCCGCCTTGGGCTCCTGTGCCGGGGCATCAGCCGTTTCGGCCTCCTGCGCCGGGGCTTCCTCTGCCGCCGGGAAAGGACTTGACTTGTAATCGCTTTCGTTTGAGCAGGCTACGGTAATATCCTGAACATCGCGGGCTTCATAATTCTTTGTCTCAACGGTGGCGTTGTACAAAAGCTCGTTTTCGCTTTCAATAATGTCGCGGTAGCAGTCCCTTGCGCGCGCAAGCTTCGCCTTGCTGTTATCAACAACCTTGAAAAGACTTTGAGTGCGTTCGGTCGATTCTTCCCTGCCGGTTTTCTTGATTTCATAATATTCCTTGCCGAGAGCAATATAAGCTCTGTTCATAAGCTCGCTTTCGTTTTTCATGACCATTCTGAGTCTGTTGAGCTTTGCCTTGGTTCTGTTGCGCTCAACATAATTGTGAGCCGCCGCGGAAACTGTGTCAACCAATGTGCATGCCGTATCTTTAAATGCGTCTAAAAATCCCATGTCAATACCTTCTTTAAATGTGTTTTTAATATTCATGTTATTATTATGACAGAAATTGAAGATAAAATCAACAATTTTTTAAAAATTGCTTGTTAAAACTCTTACTTATTGATATAATTAGCGTAAAGAGGTGTTAACTATGCCCGAAAATCATGTTAATAAAGCCGTTGTTTGCCCTATGTGCGGCGAGCTTGGCAAGGCGAAAATTTATACTTCGGTCAACGTGACCGTTAATCCGGATTTCAGGGAAAAGGTTTTGGACGGTTCGCTTTTTTCATGGAACTGCCCTTCGTGCGGCTATAACGCAAGACTTACGTATCCGATTCTTTACAACGATATGAAAAACCGCTTTATGATATACCTTATTCCAAAGATTGACCGCTTTCAGCTTTGCGACAAGGAGCTTGAAGAGCAATATTCAAACGTCCGCGGTATCAGCAAGCGAATTGTTCCCGATTTTAACTCCTTTAAAGAAAAGATTTTCATATTTGAATCGGGACTGGACGATATGGCGGTTGAGCTTACCAAGGTTGCAATAAGCCAAACGGTTTCAAAAAAGCTTGACGGCATTGAGGTTGTTGACGGTCATTTGTCGATGTATGACCGCGAAAGCAACACCATGGGCTTTACCTATTTCACCGGAGAGGAGCGCAAGCCTTATGTTCAGACCGCGAGGCTTGAAATTTACGGCAAGTCAAAGGAGATTGTGGAGCGGTTTGCGGTTAAGGACAGAAAGCTAAAAGGCTTTATTAAGATTGACGGCGAGTGGGCGGAAAATATTTTGTACCGCTACAAACGCGCAAGACAAATTGAAAAGCTTAATAAACTTAAAGAATAAAAGACGGGGTTGGCGCAAAGCCAATCCCGTTTTATCAATGTGTAAACGCGTGAATTTTCGCGGACTGATAACGGCAATACAAAAACACAGTCAGCGCGAGCAAAATATAACAAAACCAAATGCTGTGAACGCCGAACTCAAGGCTTAACAGACAGGAAAAAGCAACTCCGAGGTGGAAGCACAAGAGGGTTGCCCAGTAAAAGCGCGAGCTTTTGAGCGCCTTTTTGTCCTTGTCAAGAAAATATTTAGTAAGCAGCATTACCGCCTGACGGACATTGTTTGATGAAAATGTTGTGGCGCTTGAATTCCCGCCGGCGGTTTTAAAGGCGTTCCACTGAACGGGAGCCATGAAGAATATGGGAAAAACGGCTATGAAATTGTTTTCGGCGGAAGACAGCACGCCCGTCAGAAAAATACACACCGCGGTAACAATGAAGCTTACAATCTTCATACTCAGCTTTGAGTATTTTCGCGTTACGGCGTAAAACACGTTGCCGCCCGCGTAAATGAAGAACATCAAAATCATATAGCCGACGCTTTCAAGCTGACCCGAACAGGCGTTGCACACCAACTTAATAAGGTTGCCCGTTTGAGCGTTGGCGAAGATGTCGCAGTGATTAAAAATTGTGTAGCCGCCGCAAAAGCCGCCGATTGCGCTGACGGCGTGATGCAGCTCAATTTGTCTTTTTACAATTGTCATACCCAAAACTTCCCATAGAAAGAGGCTGATGATTCATCAGCCTCCGAAATTATCTTTTATCCAAATCCACGTATTCCTTTTCGGTTGAGATGCTCATATAGGCAGGACGGATAATCTTGCCGGCGTTGATAAGCTCCTCAAGACGGTGCGCGCTCCAGCCGGCGATACGCGCGGTCGCAAACAGCGGTGTGTAAAGCTCGCACGGAATATCAAGCATGCTGTAAAGCAAGCCGCTGTAAAAGTCAACGTTTGAAGCAACGCCCTTGTAAATCCTTCTCTTTCTGCCGATAACCTCGGGAGCAAGGGTTTCAACCTTTGCGTAAAGGTCAAATTCCTTATTAAAGCCTTCCGCGTCGGCAAGCTTTTTAACGGCGCCCTTCAAAATCTTTTGACGCGGGTCGGAAATTGTATAAACCGCGTGTCCCATACCGTAGATAAGTCCCATTTTGTCAAAAGCGTTATGGTCAAGCAGAGCCTCAAGATAACGTTCAATTTCCTCGTCGTCGTTCCAGTCGCGGACAACCTGCTTCATATCCTCAAACATTTCGTAGACCTTAACGTTCGCGCCGCCGTGCTTCGGTCCCTTAAGGGAAGCCAGAGCCGCCGCGATTGCGGAATATGTATCCGTACCGGATGAAGTTACAACGTGGGTTGTAAAGGTAGAGTTATTACCGCCGCCGTGCTCCAT
>DOUO01000172.1:0-3795 GCA_003520555.1 Oscillospiraceae bacterium | reverse complement strand
CGCCGCCGTGCTCCATGTGCAGAATAAGCGCCATGTCAAGCACCTTGGCTTCCAAATCAGTGTAGTGTCTGTCCGGACGGAGCAGCGAGAGAATAACCTCCGCCGTTGACATTGAAGGCTCGGCGCGATGGATGTACAGGCTGTTGTCACGCAGATAATGGTTGTACGCGTGATAGCCGTAAACGCTTAACATCGGGAACACTGAAATAAGCTGAATGCTTTGTCTGAGCACGTTGCTTATTGATGTGTCGTTGGGGTTTTTGTCGTAGCTGAACAAAGTAAGCACGCTGCGTGCCAGCGAGTTCATCATGTCTTCGCTCGGAGCTTTTAAGATTACGTCGCGCACAAAGTTCTGCGGAAGCGTGCGGTACAGAACCAAAAGCTCTTTGAATTCCTTAAGCTTTGCCTTGTCGGGCATTTCGCCGAAGAGCAGAAGGTACACAATTTCCTCAAAGCCAAAGCGGTCGTCGCGGAGGATACCGTTTATGATGTCGTTGACGTTGTAGCCGCGGTAATAGAGCTCACCGTCACAGGGAACAAGCTTTCCGTCAACCAGCTTGTTTTGCTTGATTGTAGAGATATCGGTAAGTCCGGTAAGTACGCCCTTACCGTCAATGTCACGCAAACCTCTTTTTACGTTGTATTTTGAGTACAAAGCCGAATCGATAACGGAGTTTTTTTCAATTTTATCCGCCAACACGTTAATTTCGGGCGTGATGTCTGAATATTCCCATTCGTTCTGTGCCATGCAATCACTTCCTTTCCCAATATATAAATTTACCGTAGAATTTAATTATACCATAAATTAAAATAAAACGCAACTTTTTTTGTTTTGCGGGTTATTTTACTACTTCGCCCGTCCATTCGTTTATTCCGCCGAATTCCCTGACGTCGGTGTAGCCGAGGTCGTGGAGCTTTTGCGCGGCTTCCTTGCTGCGTCTGCCGCTGCGGCAGTACACCAGAATAAGCTGATTTTTGTCCGGCAGCTGAGGTATTTCCGCGTCGGTAATGCTTTCGTTCGGAACGCAGATTGCGTTTTTGATGTGTCCCGATTCATATTCAGCCTGAGTCCGCACGTCAAGGATAATGTAACCGCTTTGCTTTTCCATAATTGAAGAAGCCTCGGACTGCGTGATTTGCGTATAAGTCGGTTTTTGCGCTTGACAGCCGCAAAGCATTAACGCCGCGACCGACAATACCAATAATAATTTTTTCATAAATCAACACTCCCGATGCTTATGGTAAAAAAACGGCTGACACACGCCAGCCGTCATTTTTATTTTAAAACATATTTCTCAATTGTTTTAGCAACGCCGTCGTCATCGTTTGATTCGCAAACATAATTAGCGATTTTCTGAATTTCAGGTTCGCCGTTGCCCATAGCCACGCCAAAGCCGGCATAACCGATCATGGTCATGTCGTTATAATTGTCGCCGAAGGCGATAAGCTCTTCCCTGCCGATGCCTATGCGGTCAAGCAAAAGCGGAAGCATTGAACCCTTTGAAACGCCGAACGGCATAAGCTCAAGAAAATAAGGCGCACTTTTGTAGATATCAAGCAGACCGTCATAACGCTGAATAAGGATTTTCTGGTAACGGTCAAGCTCGTCGGGTTCGCCGGCAAGCAGGATTTTGTTTACATCAAACTTAATTGCCTGCAAAAAATCCGGAGTCGAAACCATTTCTGTTTTAAGAACATCACGCTCAATATAAGTGTAATCGTTCACCTTTGCGTTTGCGTAAATCTTTTTGTCGTCAAAGGTTATGACAGTTATGTTTGACTCGTTTAAAACACCCACGATGTCGGGCAAATATTCAAGCGGAAAATGACGGCTGACAACCGTTTGGTCTGTTGCGCAGTCAATGATTTTACCGCCGTTGAACGACATAATGTAGCCGCCGTAGCGTTCAAGCATCAGGTCGTGCGCAATCGGATAAACTCCCAGCGGATGTCTGCCGGAGGAAATAATCACCTTTTTGCCCTGTGCCTGTGCTTCAAGCAACGCGTATCGGGTGCGCGGAGAAACTTCCTTTTTGGAGTTTGTCAGCGTGCCGTCAATGTCAACTGCTATCAATTTGTAATCCATAATAATCACCTATCATGAGATTCACACAACCATTTGTTATTATAGCACACTTTTTAAAAAATTGCAAATTCCGGGGTTCAGACGCGCTTGTACAGCTCGATATGTATTTCGTGTTTCAGCCGCAAAGGCTCGGGGTATTTTGCCAGAGCGGCGGTGTATTCGGTTTCAAAAGCCCTGATTTGCGCCGGACTCAGGCTTGCGCCCACTCCGCGGCAGGTTCTTATCCGTCCGATCCACGCGTCCTTCGTAAAGCAAAGCTCCTCCTTGTATGACTGCACGGATTCAAGCGTAAACCTGCCCTGAGCCCAATGCGGAAAGCTGTAATTAAACTCTTTAAATCCGCCTCCGCTCCAGTTTGGATTATATTTTAAAACAAGCCGCTCCGTTTCGGCAATTTTTTCATCCTCATACGGCAGCCAATCCATGAAAATCTTGCAAAAAAGACCGCCGGGCTTCAGCACGCGCCTGATTTCAGCGGCGGCAATTTCCGCGTTGAAATACTGAAAGCACTGAACCGCGGTAACCGCGTCAAAGCTTTCGTCATTAAAGCCTGTGTTCTCCGCGGAGCATACCTTGAAGCTGATGTTTTCGCATGATATTTCCGCCGCGCGCTGTTTGCCGAGCTTGATTTGGTTTTCGGAAATATCCGTCGCGGTAAATAACGCGCCTGTACGGCAAAGCCTTATCGGAAGCACTGCGGTTCCGCTTCCGAGGTCAAGTATTTTCTGTCCGGAGCGCCCGATGCCGAGCTCAGTCAGCTTGTCATACATGCTTTGGGGATAAATATCGCGGAACAAGGCATAGTCAGCCGAGGTTTTGCCGAAGTCAAAGCTGTTTCCGCTGTCAATGTTTTTGTTTTTCATAGCGACTCCAAAACACGGCTGTCTTGTTTCAGGCAGCCGCGTTTATTATCTCATTTGATATTTTTTCAAGTCAACGTGATTGTCAATCACCTCAACGCCTTCGGCCTCAAGCAGGCGTTTCTGCTCGCCGCTTCCGCCAAAGGCGAAGTGAGGCGCCAGCCTGCCCTGAGCGTTAACCACGCGGTGGCACGGAATTATCCCCGGAGCGGGATTAACGTGAAGCGCGTTGCCCACAGCCCTTGCCGCTCCGCCGTTGCCTGCCATCGCCGCAACCTGACCGTAGGTCGCGACCCTCCCCTTGGGAATGGCAAGCACCGCGTCATAGATTTTTTCGTACATGGATTTATTCATATTCGTCTCCTAATAAAGAACGGCTGTCCCGTCTGAGACAGCCTGATTCTTTAAATTTTATTGTTCTACTCCGTTCCAATATGTTGACGCGTCGGAATAATTATCGGAAAGGATAATTTCATACTTGGTG
Organism: Oscillospiraceae bacterium; assembly: GCA_003520555.1. Lineage (GTDB taxonomy): Bacteria > Bacillota > Clostridia > Oscillospirales > Acutalibacteraceae > Ruminococcoides. The sequence goes on along the minus strand of DOUO01000172.1, from coordinate 365 downwards.
ACAGGAACGTTGGTTTCCTTGTCATAGGTCAGGTATGAATAAATGTAATAAGAGTAAAGCCTCATGTTTTTGCCGTTATTGGTGACTTTGTTCTCGTTGCCGCTTGCGTAAACATACTGGTACGCCTGCAGTGTGTTTGAGTAACGGAAAACATCGTTATTAGGCGTTGTCGAAATATTATTCTGACCGTCTACCGAATAATTTTCAAACGGAAGATACCTGTAGAGAACGCCGGTTTTCGCGCCGTTTTCTTCGTTATTTGTTACGGGGATTTCGGTACCGTATGCAACCTTCATCGCGTCCTCTTCGCCGACAGCCCCGGCAAGGGTTGAGTCATACTTAGCCTCAATATTGCGCTTGAGCAT
>DOUO01000084.1 GCA_003520555.1 Oscillospiraceae bacterium | reverse complement strand
TATAATCTGCCGTGCAAGTATGTCATTCATACCGTGGGACCGATTGTCAGCGGCGGACTGAACGAAAGACATTGCGGGCTGCTGAAAAGCTGTTATCTCTCCTGCCTGAAGCTTGCGGAGGAAAACGGCTGTAAAAGCATTGCGTTCTGCTGTATCTCCACCGGCGTGTTCGGCTTTCCGCAGCGCGAAGCCGCGGAGATTGCCGTTTCAACCGTAAAAGAGTATTTAAAAACAACAGGCAGCGATATCAAGGTTATCTTCAATGTTTTCAAGGATGAGGATTTGATGATTTACCGCAGCGTGCTCAATCACCAAGCTTTATAAGCCGATACGCCGTACAGATTAAAATGTCTGCGCGGCGTTTTTCGCGGAAAGGAATTGCCGGAGTTTTGCGCTCCGCAATCAATGTGCCGCCTTAAAATCGCCGAGCCGAAAATAAACAGTGTTACAAATTAATAATAATTCTTGCAAACATAATTAGATTGTGCTATACTCAAAATGTACAGCATAAGCTGTATAATATAAAAAAAGGAGACATCAAAATGAAACTCGAAAATGCTTATCAAGGCGTGAAAAAAATCTTTACAGCAGAAATTCTTGCTTTGATTGCAACAATCTGCTCAACAATCGTGCTTCTTTTCACGGTGACAACAATCGCAAGTGTAAACGCTAAGTCTGCCGCGGGCGCGGCGGCTTCACTCGGAGGACTTACAATCTTTGGTTTGGCTGCGGGCGTACTGGCAATTATCGGATTTATTTTCCAGATTCTCGGTATCAACGCTGCTTCCAAGGACGAACCTTCCTTCAAAACAGCCCTGTATTTAATCATCGCGGGCATCATCGTTGCGGTTGTAGGCGCGTTCTTCAACAATCAGATCGTTAAGACCGTATTCACTGCCGCAAGCGACATCATCAGCTTGTTTATCACAATTACAATCATCAACGGTGTTTGCAAGCTTGCCGAACGTGTAGGCAACACAGATGTACAGCAGAAGGGCGTAAATATCCTTAAGCTTATCATCGCCATGTATGTTATCATCATCATTGCAAGAATCATCTCCGCAATCTTCACAGGAACAGGCGGCGCTGCCGTTGCAGGTGTTTTCATTGTAATTGCAGGCGTAATCAGCATTGTTCAGTATGTGCTTTACCTCATGTTCCTCAAAAAGGGCAGAGATATGCTCGCGTAATTCAACCGCGAATAATTAATTATTCAATTTACGGACAGTCAAACGGCTGTCCGTTTTGTTTTGTCCGAAACCGCCGTACCGTATTTTTTCAGCCCGTAACCGCGCCGTGCCGAGGAGTTATTTATTATTTCGGCGCGGTTTTGTCACGGTTTTGTCACAGTCGGTTTGATATACTTTAGTCACAACAGGGGAAAACGTTAAATAACCAAACCGCGAACACGCGGCGGACATTTTGAAAAACGCCAAAAAAACAAGAAAACATGGTGTTTAGATTGTTTTTAACGAAAAAATTTCAAAAACCTGACATTTAACGTTGACTTTAATAATAATTTTATTTATAATTTTTATTGAGTATTTATGTAAAACAGGAGGTAATTAACATGCAAACATCAATGTTAAACAGACTGGACTATACCGCCGAAGCGTATGCAGGCAAGGTTATGTTTAAGGATGAGCACAGCGAAATCACTTTTGCTCAGTTTAACGCGCTGACAAAATCCGTCGGTACGTACCTTGCGAAAAAAGTCCCCGCGGGCGACCCGGTTGCGGTTATGTCCGGCAGACATATTTTAACTCCGACATGTTTTTTGGGCGCTGTAAGAGCAGGCTGCTTCTATGCTCCGATGGACGGCGACATGCCCGAAACCAGACTCAACCAGATTTTGGGCGTCATTCAGGCAAAGTACATGCTTGTTGACAAGGCTCACCTTGAAGCCGCCCGTAAGCTTAATTACGACGGTGAAATCATTGTGTTTGAGGACATTATGAACACAGAGCCCGACGAAGAGCTGCTTGCTTCAAGAGCCGCGACCCTTACAATCACGTCTCCGCTGTACGTAATCTTTACATCAGGTTCAACAGGCGTTCCCAAGGGCGTAATTACCTCGCATGAATCTCTGATGTGCTACATTGACGCTGTAGGCAAGGTGCTTTCAATCAACGATTCCGACGTGCTGGGCAACCAGTCTCCGCTTGACTACATCGCGGCTGTAAGAGACATCTACCTGCCCATCACCTACGGCGCTTCAACATATATCATTCCCAAAAACGAGTTCGCGGTTCCCACAGAGCTGTTTGACACTCTTAACCGTGAAAAAATTACGGCTCTTTGCTGGAGCGTTGCCGGCGTAGAGCTTCCCGCAAAGCTCGGCGCGTTTGATGTTTCAAAGCCCGAATACCTTAAAAAGCTTTGCTTCTCGGGCTCGGTTATGCCCTGCAAATACTTAAAGATTTGGCAGGATAACCTTCCCGATGTGCTTTATGTTAACCAGTACGGCCCCACAGAGGCAACCGCTTCCTGCACATATTATGTTGTTAAGGAAAAGGTTAACGACGACACCGTGCTTCCCATCGGCAAGCCGTACGACAACTACCGCGTTATGCTTCTCAACGACGACAACACCGCCACTCCGAACGGCAAAACCGGTGAAATCTGCGTAACAGGACCTGTTTTGGCGCTTGGATATTACGGAAATCCCGAACAGACCGCAAAGTCGTTTATGCAAAATCCGCTTAACGACAAATATCGCGAACTGATTTATAAAACAGGCGATTTGGGTTCGTTTGACGAAAACGGCGTTCTGCACTTCCACGGCAGAAAGGACAGACAAATTAAGCACCTCGGCCACCGCATTGAGCTCGGCGAAATTGAGGAAACCGCCAAAAAGATTTCCGGCGTAACCGATTGCTGCTCGCTGTATTATAAGGATAAGGCTACGCTTTACCTGTTCTACACGGGCGACGCAACCTCAAAGGACATCGTGCTTTACTTCAGAAAGAACATGCCGGCGTTTATGGTACCGCGCAAGCTTATTAACCTTGAAGCGCTGCCCACACTGCCCAACGGCAAAACCGACATGCAGACTTTGAAATCATATTTTAAATAATTTTGTCAGTTATGCCGCGAAAACGGCTGAAAAATAAAAATCAATATATTAAAGGAGAAATTTATCATGAATGAATTAATGGAAATCTTACAGGAACTCAGACCCGACGTTGACTTTGAAAGCGAAACCGCCCTTGTTACAAACGGCGTGCTTGACTCATTTGATATCGTTGCTCTTGTAGGCGAGCTCAACGACGCTTTTGACATTGAAATCAAGCCCAACAACCTTGTTCCCGAAAACTTCAATTCCGCAAAGGCTATGTGGGAGCTTATCCAGAAGCTTCAGGATGAATAATCATGAATAGGGATTTGTTGGAAAAGCTTTCCGCGCAGC
>DOUO01000134.1 GCA_003520555.1 Oscillospiraceae bacterium | reverse complement strand
AAGCTCAGTGGTGCCGAAAATAGTTGTCCGGAGACGGGCTGTGAAAATAGGGAGATGCCAACACTATGAAAGTGTCCACCCAGTAGGGTGGGCGTTTTTGTTTAGGAGGAAAAATGCTCGAATTTCTTAACAACACGCAGACTGTATGGGAAAGGCTTAAAACCTGCGGCAAGCCCGTTGTGCTTTACGGAATGGGCGACGGAGCGGACAAAGTGCTTCGCGCCTTTGAAAAATACGGAATAAAGCCCTCGGACGTTATGGCAAGCGACGACTTTGTGCGCGGCCAGAGCTTTCACGGTTTTCGCGTAAAAAAGCTATCTGAGCTTGAAGCGGAGCACGGTGATTTTGCCGTTGCGCTCTGCTTCGCGAGTCAGCTTCCGGACGTGATGGCGCACATAAAGGAGGTTGCCGGTAAGCACACAACTCTTGTGCCTGCCGTGCCTGTGTTCGGCGACGTTTTGTTTGACGGGGATTTTGTTGAAAAATACCGTCAGGGACTTGAAGCGGCATATGATGTGCTTGAGGACGAAGCTTCGCGCCGCGTATACAAAAACGTGCTCCGGTTTTATTTTACGGGTGAAATTTCCCTGCTTGATGAAATTACAACGGAAAAGGACGAGGCGTTTAAAAACATTCTGAAGCTCGGGCAAAACGAGTTTTATGTGGATTTGGGCGCGTACAACGGCGACACGATTGACGAGTTTCTGCACTACGCCGGCAATAATTACCGCAAAATAGTCGCGTTTGAACCAAACGGCAGGAATTTCCGAAAGCTGTCGGAGCATTGCCGCGATATGCGCGGAGTTGAGCTTTGGCAGTTAGGCGCGTACAGCCGCAACACTGTGCTCACCTTTAACAACAAGGCAGGGCGCAACAGCGCGATTTCGGACAGCGGCGCGCAAACCCGTGTTGCCTCTCTTGACACAATACTTTGCGGAGCGGCGGCAACATATATAAAGGCCGACGTTGAGGGCGCGGATTTTGAAACGCTTACAGGCGCAAAAAATACGCTGAAAAACTTTAAGCCAAAGCTAAATTTCTCAGCGTATCATCGTTTTGAAGATATTTTCAGGCTTCCGCTTTTAATTAAAAAGCTTAATCCCGAATACAAAATATATTTGCGGCACCACCCGTACATTCCGGCGTGGGATACAAACCTGTACTGCGTTTAATGCTTTTCGTCCTCCAAAAGCCTGTCGATGTCCGACATGTATTTATCATAATCAAAATCATCGTCGTCAACGGACGGCGCGCTTACGGCAGCGGAGACTTCTTCGCTGCTCTTTTCATTTTGCGGGCTTTCGGACGCTGCGCGCGGAGCCGAGGCAACGGCGTTTTCCCTGTTAATTCTGCGGCTTTCGCGTTCGTCGCGGCGCTTTGCCCTAAGCAAAACCTCCTCAGCCTTCTTCTGATCCTGTTTTTCCTTTTTATGACGTTCCTCCCCGAACACCAAATCTCCCAAAAACAGTCCGAAAACACCTGCCACAAGGTAAAGCACAAGCAGGATTACCGAAAACAGGCTGAAGCCGCCCAGATAGATAAACATTGTAAATAAAAACGCAATCGGCGCGATTAACGCGAAAAGAAAATCCAGACCGTTCTTGGCGCTGAAAACCGTCGCGCACGCGACAGTGGTAATCAAAAAGATAAAGTAGTACAGCACGGGAGTAAATCCGCCTTTATCTTTGCCTGTAAAAAACAGCGGCACAATCAAAAATACAACAAGAATAACCGCCGCGTACGGCAAATATTTTTTAACAAGACTTTTCATGAAAACCTCCGTAAAAGTTAATAATATACTTTATGTTCATTCATTATTATACTATAGATTTAAAAAAAATCAAGATTAATAAACCGCTATTGCAAAAATATGTCCGCATGACGTTCTGTTGTGAAAAACAGATTGACAATAAGGGCAAAATAGACTAAAATAATATTGTATACGGCATTTGCCGAAACGGATTAGCGAGGTGAAACTTTAATGGACGCAGACGGAAATTTAGGCGGAGTTCCCGGGCGAAGTAGAAATGAACGGTTAATCTGCGTTCATTTTACTTAAAGTATCACCCTGTAATTACCGCCTGTAATTGCGCGGTAATACTTTAAGGTTTACCCAAGAACACGTCTTTCCACGACGCACACAAAGCCGAAGGAGGAGAGATGATGGTTCAGGTTAATGTAACCCTAACCGAAACTATCAAGGTGCTGCTTGAAACCAAGAAATACGGCACCTTGCGGGACATTCTGGTTACCATGAAGCCGTTTGATATCGCGGCGGTTTTCGAGGAGCTACAGGATGAAAAAACCCCGATTTTGTTCAGGATTCTGCCCAAGGAGCTTGCGGCGGAAACCTTTGTTGAAATGGACGACGAAACGCAGGAATTTTTGATTCACGGCTTCAGCGACAGCGAGCTCAAGGAGGTTGTTGACGAACTGTTTGTTGACGACGCCGTTGACCTGATTGAGGAAATGCCGGCTAACGTTGTCAAAAGAATTTTGCGCCAGGCGGATAAGGATATGCGCAAGCAGATTAACGAGCTGCTGAAATATCCCGAGGACAGCGCGGGCTCCATTATGACCACCGAGTTCATTGTGCTGCGTCCCGACATGACCGCGGAAATGGCAATAAAGCGCATCAGGCGCACGGGCGTTGACAAGGAAACAATTTACACCTGCTATGTCAACGATGAAAACAACAAGCTGATTGGTATTACAACGGTAAAAGACCTGCTGCTTGCGGAGGACGACACCAAGGTACGGGACATGATGGAGGAAAACGTCATTTCCGTTCACACGCTTGACGACCAGGAGCAGGTTGCCCAAATGTTCTCAAACTACAACTTTTTGGCGCTGCCCGTTGTTGACAATGAAATGCGTCTTGTGGGTATTGTAACCATTGACGACGCTATCGACGTTATCCAGGAAGAGGCAACCGAGGATATTGAAAAAATGGCGGCGGTATTGCCCTCCGACAAGCCGTATATGAGAACAGGCGTTTTCGGAATTTACCGCAAACGCGCTCCGTGGCTGTTGATACTGATGTTGTCCGCAACCTTTACAAGTACAATAATTTCGTCGTTTGACGGTGTTTTGGCACAGATAATTATTCTGTCGTCGTTTATCCCCATGATTACAGGTTCGGGCGGCAACGCCGGATCGCAGGCTTCTGTTTCGGTAATCCGCGCGCTGTCGCTGGGTGAAATTGAATTCAGAAACATTCTTTCTGTTTTGTGGAAGGAAATCCGCGTAGCGGTGCTTTGCGGACTTACGCTTGCCGTGGCAAACTTCTTCAAGCTTCTGTTCTTTGATTTGCGCGGCTACACGGGCACCGGAAGTCCGGCGGAAATCGCCTTGGTGGTTTCGGCAACGCTGGTCGGCACAATTATAATGGCAAAAATCGTGGGCGCAAGCCTGCCTATTCTGGCAAGTAAAATCGGCTTTGACCCTGCGGTTATGGCAAATCCGCTTATTTCGACGGTCTGCGACTCTTTGTCGCTGTTAATTTACTTTGCCGTAGCAAAGGCGCTTTTGCCTATTTGATAAGAAAATATTTATTTAAGGGAGATCCTTGCGGTCTCCTTTATATATAATACCGTTTTATTCGGAAAGAAGGGGAATAATGAGCGAGGACAGACGAAGAAAACGCCGCAGAAACAAAAGAAAAGGCGGTTCGATGGCGGGGTTTTTAACCGTTTCGGCTGTTGTTATAGCGGTACTTTTGATAATTATCGGAGTTGCGCCGCTTGCTCCGAAGCCAAAGCCCAAGCCCGTTGAGGCTCAGCCTCAGGCGGTCACTCAGGCGACCACCGAACCCGTATCCTTTCAAATACAGGGCGTTCCCATTGTTTCGCAAAATGAGCTTAAGGCAGGCTGCGAAACATACGCCTGTACCATGCTGCTTAAAAGCCTCGGCTTTGATACGGACGAGTTTGATTTCTCCGAAAATTACTTAATCTGCTCTCCGATTTCCTACGGAGCGGACGGAACGCGTTTCGGCCCGGATATGTATTCGGCGTTTGCCGGCACGGTTGAAAACGGTTACGGCATTTACTCCCCGGCCATGGCAAAGTCAATGAACAAGTTTTTTGAGGCAAAAAAGTCCAAGCTTAAGGCGACCTCGGTTGTGGGCGAAACCCTTGAAAGCCTTTGCCAAAAATATGTCAAAAACGGCACCGCGGTTATGGTTTGGGCAACCACATATATGCAGGAGCCTTATGAAAAGGCTTCGTGGGTTGTGGATTTTGTTGACGAAAACGCCAAGACAAAAAAGGGCGACACCTTTACATGGCTGCAAAACGAGCACTGCATGGTGCTTATCGGTTATGACCAAAAGGATTACCTTATGGCGGACTCCGTTGCCGGCAAGGTTTCGCATTTTGAAAAGAAGCTTGCCGAACAGCGTTTTAAGGAGCTCGGCTCTCAGGCGATTGTGGCTTTGGAGGAATAAAAATCGCAAACGCGGGATGATGACGGATTTGCGCGTCTGTTCCCGCAATTACATTTCAAATATAACAAAGAGCGCGGAGCCTTGTGCTTCCGCGCTTTTTTAGTACTTTTGCGTGGTTGAGGCTTGTACAAAACCACCTGCTGTCTGCTGCGCTTTGCCGCCGCGGCGTATGCCCTGCGCCTTCTTCGCGCGCGGTATTTTTTTCTTCCGCTGCCGAAAACAATGTTTGCCGCCGACTCATAAACCGCAAAAATAATGAATACAAAAATGCTGAAATTAATCATTTTACCTTCCTCCGTGTCAAATAATGTAACTTTCATTACCTTATACTTTTATTATAAACTGTCGGGTGTCCGTTAAAACGGACAATGCTCCGCTTGTTCGAAAATATTTTCGATTTTCTTGCGGAACGCTTTTTTTACACGAGGATTGTTTTGAAGAATTGCCAAAAAACCGCCGTTATATTCGTATAAATCCTACAAACAGCTCTATTGACAAACAAATAACAAAAGTAATATAATAATATATTGACAAAGTGGATTTATACGCCCTTTCGGGCTTGATTTACGCCGTGACGGCTTTACGGCGCACATACGGAGGCAAACAGTGAAATTAGGACTTGACATCGGCTCAACAACAATCAAATGCGTAGTGCTTGACGACGAAAACAAGCTGATTTACAGTACATATGAACGTCACCTTTCACAGATAACGGATAAAATTTCCGAAATCCTCGCAAGGGTCAGAACGCAGATTGACGGCGTGGAAAACGCCGCTGTGGCGCTTTCGGGTTCTGCCGGCATGGGCGTTGCTCAGGACTGCGGAATTGATTTTGTGCAGGAGGTTTATGCTACCAGAATAGCGGCAAATACCTTTATCCCCGGCACCGACGTAGTAATTGAGCTGGGTGGCGAGGACGCGAAAATTTTGTTTCTGTCAGGCGGACTTGAGGTCAGAATGAACGGTACCTGCGCAGGCGGTACGGGCGCGTTTATTGACCAGATGGCAACGCTGTTAAACGTTGAGCTTGAGGATTTGGACGACCTTGCCAAGCAGCACGAAAAAACATACACCATAGCCTCGCGCTGCGGCGTTTTCGCGAAAACCGACATTCAGCCGCTTTTAAACCAGGGCGCGCGCAAGGCGGACATAGCGGAAAGTATTTTCAACGCCGTTGTCAGCCAAACCGTAGCCGGACTTGCCCAAGGCCGTGAAATTGAAGGTCAAATTGTGTATCTGGGCGGACCGCTTACATTTATGAGCGAGCTCAGGAACTGTTTTGACCGCACCCTCGGCACAAAGGGCATCTGCCCCGAAAACTCGCTTTATTACGTAGCCTGCGGCGCGGCTTTGTGCGCCGAAAACACAATTGATTTTGACGAGGTTATCGAGAAGGTAAAAAATTACCGCGGTTCGGGCAATTTCGCGTTTAATCCTCCGCTTTTTGAAAACGAAGCGGAGTACGAAAGCTTTAAGGCGCGTCACGCCAAGGCCGACGTTAAGCAGAAGGAGCTTCACGGTTACAAGGGCAAGGCGTACATAGGCATGGACGCAGGCTCAACAACCGTAAAGGGAGTTGTGCTCAATTCCGACGGTGAGCTGCTTTACTCAAAATACCTGCCCTCAAAGGGAAATCCCGTTGAAATTATCAAGGCGTTTCTTGAGGAAATTTATGAAATCAACCCGGAAATCAACGTTGTATCCTCTGCCGTAACGGGTTACGGCGAGGACATTATCAAAAACGCGTTCGGAGTTGACTACGGCGTTGTTGAAACAATTGCGCACTTCACCGCCGCAAAATATTTTATGCCTGACGTTGAGTTTATCATTGACATCGGCGGCCAGGACATTAAATGCTTCAAAATTCACAACGGAGCAATTGACAACATCTTCTTGAACGAGGCGTGCTCGTCGGGCTGCGGCAGCTTTTTGCAGACCTTCGCAAACGCCCTCGGATATGAAATTGAGGAATTTTCAAAGCTCGGTCTTTTTGCCAAGCGTCCCGTTGACCTCGGTTCACGCTGCACCGTGTTCATGAACTCCTCGGTTAAGCAGGCGCAAAAGGACGGAGCTACAATTGAGGATATCTCCGCCGGACTTTCGCTCAGCGTTGTCAAAAACGCGCTGTATAAGGTTATCCGCGCGTCAAGTCCCGACGAGCTCGGCAGGCGCGTTGTGGTTCAGGGCGGAACATTCCTGAACGACGCCGTGCTGCGTTCCTTTGAACAGGAAATGGGCGTTGAGGTTGTACGTCCCAACATTGCCGGACTTATGGGAGCCTACGGCGCCGCGCTGTACTCAATGAAAAAATCAAAGGGCAGCGGCAAAAGCAGTATTTCAAACAGCGACGACCTCCAAAACTTTATCCACGAAATAAAGGTAACAAACTGCGGCATGTGCTCAAACAACTGCCGCCTTACAATAAACTCCTTCGGCGGCGGCAGACGATTTATCGCAGGCAACCGCTGTGAACGCCCAATCACCAGAAAAGCGCCGGCAACAGGCATGAATATGTATGAATACAAGCTCAGCCTGCTAAACTCCTACAAGCCGGTCGAGGGCTTGCGCGGAAAGCTCGGAATTCCCATGGGACTCAATATGTTCGAGCTTTATCCGTTTTGGTACCGCTTCTTTACGGAGCTTAAGTTTGAAGTGTTCAAATCACCGTTTTCAAGCCGCAAGCTGTACCAGCGCGGTCAGCAGACCATCCCCAGCGACACCGTCTGCTTCCCGGCAAAGCTTATGCACGGTCATATACAGACCTTGATTGACGAGGGCGCAAAGACAATTTTTTACCCCTGTCTTTCCTATAATTTTGACGAGCACCTGGGCGACAACCATTACAACTGTCCCGTTGTCGCGTATTATCCCGAGGTTATCAACAATAACATGAAGGATATCAAAAAGGTTCACTTTATCAAGGAATATTTCGGAATTCACCGTCCGAAGGACTTTCCGAAAAAGGCTTATGAACGCCTTTCATTCTACTTCCCCGATTTAACCTTAAACGAGGTCAGAATAGCCGCGAAAAAGGCGTACGAGGAGCAGGATAAATACAGACAGAAGGTTCAGAAAAAGGGCGATGAAATAATTGCGAGGGCTGAAAAGGAAGGCAAAAAGATTTTTGTGCTTGCCGGCAGACCTTATCATATTGACCCTGAAATCAACCACGGAATTGACAAGCTTATCGCAAGCTTCAACGTGGCAATCGTCAGCGAGGACGTTGTGTCCTCACGGGTGGACAAATTCCCGACGCATGTGCTCAATCAGTGGACATACCATTCGCGCCTGTACGCGGCGGCAAAATACGTTACCACGCGCAAGGATATGGAGCTTGTACAGCTTGTATCCTTCGGCTGCGGTGTTGACGCAATTACCACCGACGAGGTTCGCGAAATTCTTGAGTCAAAGAACAAAATTTATACACAGATAAAAATTGATGAAATCACCAACCTCGGAGCGGTCAAGATTCGCATAAGAAGCTTGCTTGCCGCAATTGATAACGATTAAACGGGGAGTGGCGAAAGGAACGCGCTATGGCAGAATTAAAATACGACAAAAAAACCGACCGTCTGATTTTTACAAAGCAGATGAAAAGGGAATATACAATCCTTATGCCCAATATGTCGCCGATTCATTTCAATATATTGAAAAACGTGTTTGTACATTACGGCTACAAGGCGGATTTGCTTGAAACCACGGGTCCGGAAATTGCCCAGACGGGTTTAAAATATGTTCATAACGATACCTGCTATCCCGCGCTTTTGGTAATCGGACAGTTTATTCACGCGCTTCAAAGCGGAAAATACGACGTGCACAAGGTTGCCCTTATGATTACTCAAACAGGCGGCGGCTGCCGCGCGTCAAACTACATCTTCCTGCTAAGAAAGGCGCTTAAAAAAGCGGGATTTGAGTTTGTACCCGTAATTTCACTGTCATTCGGAATGGAGAAAAACCCCGGATTTTCACTTACGCTTCCGCTTATCCGCCGCTTTGTGGGCGGCTTGGTGTACGGCGACCAGCTTATGCTGCTTTCAAACCAGACAAAGCCCTATGAGGTTAACAAGGGCGAAAGCATGAAGCTTGTGCAGACCTGGAGCGAGCGCGTTTCCAACATGCTCATTGAGGGCAGAGGCTACACGCTTGAGGAAATTGATGAAAACCTCCACAAGCTCACCAAGGATTTTTCAAAGATTCAGCTCAACAAAACTCCCAAGGTTAAGGTCGGCATAGTCGGTGAAATTTACGTTAAATATTCAAAAATGGCAAACAACGGACTTGAGGATTTCCTTGCCGAGCAGGACTGCGAGGTTTGCGTTCCGGGCATGATGGGCTTTGCTTCGTTCAAGGTTGACAACCGCATTGAGGACTACAAGATGTTCGGCGGAAACCGCCTTAAGTACGAGTTTTGCAAACGCCTGCTTGATTATGTAACCAAGCTTGAAACTTTGATGATTGAGGCCGCCGAGCGATTTAACTTTGTTCCGCCTCACAAGTACGCGCACACAAAGGAGCTTGTTAAGGGCGTAATAGGTTACGGCAGCAAAATGGGCGAGGGCTGGCTGCTCACCGCCGAAATGCTTGAGCTTGCGGAAACAGGTTATGAAAACATCGTATGCACCCAGCCGTTCGGCTGTTTGCCGAATCACATAAACGGCAAGGGCGCAATCCGCAAAATCAAAGAGGTTATGCCCAACGCCAATATCGTCACAATTGACTACGACCCCGGCGCTCCCAAGGTTAACCAGGAAAACCGTATAAAGCTTATGCTTGCGGTTGCAAAGGAAGAATTGCAGAAAAAAATTGACGCCGGACAGGTTCGGTAAATAATCCCGATAAAAAACACGCCTCCCGTGGCAGAGCAAAATCTGCCGCAGGAGGTTTTTGGTTATATCAATCTTCATTAAAAAGCAGACTTTGTGTTTTAACAGATAATAGTATTAATAACAAAACCGGCGCCGATTATATCGACGCCGGGATTTTTGTTTACTGTCAGTTATTATACTGATTATTATGCTGTAGTGCCTACCCAGTAACCTGTGTAAGAAGT
>DOUO01000075.1 GCA_003520555.1 Oscillospiraceae bacterium | reverse complement strand
CCTTGCAAGGACGACAACGCAGTATTGTGGAAAATAGACCGCAAAGATTGGCTACTTTTTATTAGGTATTAGTATAAGTTTTGTAATTATGAAATAAACAACGGTCTCAGCGACGCGGCAAGATATAACGAACCGCAGATAAGCAAAACACCGTTTTCCGCCTTGGCGAGAGCAAGGGCATTGTTGACCGCTTCGGTTTTGTCGCCGCGCGAAACGGCGTCTGCTCCGGCTTCACGGTAACGCCGCGCAAGCTCCCCGGCAGACATCGTGCGCGGATTGTCAACACTTACGGTAAAAACCCGCTCAAACATCGGAGCTAAAATTCCAATCACGCTGCCGACGTCCTTGTCGGCAAGCATACCTGTCACGCAGAAGATTTTTTTCTCCGGCAAAAATTCCTTTACAGCGTTTGCAAGCGCCCGCGCTCCGTTGGGATTGTGCGCGCCGTCAATCAGTACGGTCGGGTTTGTGCCCATTAACTCAAGTCTTGCCGGGTTTTTCGCGTTTGCAAACCCCGAGGAAATATCATCATCCGAGATTTTTAACAGCCCGTTTTTGCGCATATATTCAAGCGCGGCAAGGGCTGTTTTCGCGTTTTCAACCTGATGCGCTCCGGAAAGATTAAGTTTGATTTTTATTCCGAGAGCTTCAAAGCTGCTGCCGCTGAGGCAGCTTTGCAAACCGTTTATTTTAACGCTGCCGCTTTTAATCAGCGGCACGTTTTTTTCGCGCGCGGTATTTTCGATTACAGCCATAGCCGGGCTTTCCTGCCGCGAAGAAACCGCAAACGAACCTGTTTTGATAATACCTGCCTTCTGCGAGGCAATTTGCTCGATTGTATCACCGAGCACGGCGGTGTGGTCAAGCCCGATTACAGTGATAACCGAACACAACGGCGGCTTAATTACATTTGTGCAGTCAAGCGTACCGCCCATGCCTGTTTCAAGCACGACTACATCACATTTTTCCTGTGCGTGTATATAAAACTCAAGCGCGTTTACATACTCAAATTCCGTAATTACCACGCCTTCATCCCTGAGCTTCATAAGCACGGGATAGGTCTCGTCTACAGCTTTTTCAAGCGTTTCGCGGCTTATCATCCGGTTGTTTATCTGGATACGCTCCCTGAAATCAATTATATACGGCGATATAAACAAGCCTGTTTTGTACCCTGCCGCGACCAGCACGGACGAAAGCATCGCGCACACCGACCCTTTGCCGTTTGTTCCGGCGACATGAACAAATTTCAGCTTGTCCTGAGGATTTCCGAGGCGGTCAAGCAGAGCCTTCATACGGTCAAGTCCCGGGCGCGAGCCGAATGTCAAAAGCGAGTGGATTTTTTCAAGAGAGGCTTCATAGCTCATTAAATCAGCTCCCTGTATATTTCGTTTTTCTTAAAGCCTGTTTCAGCGGCGGCGTTTTTGGCTGCTTCGGTTGCCTTAGCGCCGTCCTCAATATACGCGCGCGCCAGCGCTACAGCCTGTTCAAGGGTAAAATTCGCGGTGTCATCCTCTGCTTTGCCTTCAAGTACAAGCACAATTTCTCCGCGCACATTGCCGTCCGAAAGGTTTTCGGCTGCATATTTTGTGGTTGTGCGGATTACCTCCTCGTGTAGCTTGGAAATTTCGCGCACGATTGAAAGCCTGCGGTCGCCGAAAGAAGCGTACAAGTCCTTAAGTGTTGCCGGAAGCTTATGAGGAGCTTCGTAAAAAATCATGGTACGGTGTTCTTTTTCAAGACTTTTTAAATGTTCTGAACGACTCTTTTTATTAACGCTGAGGAAGCCCTCAAAGCAGAACCTTCCGGTGCTGAGTCCCGACACCGCAAGCGCGGAAATTACGGCGCTCGGGCCGGGAACGACCACGGTTTTTATTCCGCGTTCGGCGCACAGCTTTATCAAGTCCTCGCCGGGATCGGAAATGCACGGCATTCCCGCGTCGGTGACAATTGCGCAATCCTCGCCCGACTCTATGCGTTCGCAGATAATTTCGCCGCGTTCACGCTTATTGTGTTCAAAATAGCTTATCATCGGCTTTTTTATACCGAGATGATTCAACAGCTTCATAGTTACGCGTGTGTCCTCGGCAGCGATAAAGTCAACCTTTTCAAGAGTTTCTGCCGCTCTCGGCGAAAGGTCGGACAGGTTGCCTATGGGCGTGCCGGTAACATATAAAATTCCGCTCATTTAGTCCTCCTTTGCCTTGTAGCTTCCGTAAATTTTCATCATTTCTTCGGAAAAGCCTCCGTTCGAGTCCTCAATAAAAAGCGTCGGCAGTGTTTCCATAAATCCGCGCTTGCCGCCCTTTCTGCCTTCAAGCAAAAACAGCTTAGGTGCTTTTCCCTGCCGCTGCTGAACAAGCCGCAGAGATTTCGGCTCAAGGTCAAAGCGGCGCATGCTTTCCATAACATCGGGCAGACGTTCGGGGCGTTGGCAGATACAAAATCTGCCTCCGAACTGCAAAAGGCGCGAAGCCGACATACACACGTCGTCAAGCGTACATTCGGTTTCGTGACGCGCGATCAGCTTTTTATCCTGAGGATTCGGAACGCCCGAACCTGAAAGCTTATACGGCGGATTGCATGCCACAACGTCAAAGCAACCGAACGGAAGCCTGCCCTTTAAATCCTTTAGATCCGCGTTAATGACATCAATATTGTTTTCAACATGATTAAACTTAATGCTTTTATTAAGCAGCTCGCACGCTTCGCCCTGAATTTCAACCGCTGTGACTTTGAGGTTTTTGTTGCTTTTAAGCCACAAAAGCGCAATTGTTCCGCAGCCTGTTCCAAGGTCAACCCGGCGCGCTCCTCCCTTGCGGTTTGAAAAATCGGCAAGCAGTATTGTATCCGTTGAAAAATGATAGCTTTCGGAAACGTAAATTTCAAAGCC
>DOUO01000137.1:934-8962 GCA_003520555.1 Oscillospiraceae bacterium | reverse complement strand
ATAAGGAAGTACTCCTGCTCGGGACCTACGGTGGTTATAACTCTGGTTACATCGGTTTTACCCAGAAGATGAAGAATTCTTACGGCTTCGCTGCTGATTTTCTCCATTGAACGCAGAAGGGGAGTTTTTTTGTCAAGAACCTCGCCTGTGTAAGAACAGAACGCGGTGGGAATATAAAGCGAGCCGTCGCGTACAAACGCCGGAGATGTGGGATCCCAGGTTGTGTAGCCGCGGGCTTCAAAGGTCGCGCGGATTCCGCCGCTGGGGAATGACGAAGCGTCGGGTTCGCCCTTGATAAGCTCCTTGCCCGAAAACTCCATGATTACGCCGTCGCCGTTGGGCTGGATAAAGCTGTCGTGCTTTTCGGCGGTAACGCCCGTCATGGGCTGGAACCAGTGGGTGTAGTGTGTGCAGCCCATTTCTATTGCCCAGTCCTTCATGGCGGTTGCCACAACGTTAGCAACGCTTAAGTCAAGCGGTTCGCCGTCCTGAATGGTTTTTTTGAGCGCTTTGTAGGTCGATTTCGGCAGTCTTTCCTGCATTTTCTGATCGTTAAATACATATTTTCCGAACATTTCAGGAACTTTTGTCATATCAATACTCTCCCGTTATTACAGTTTATTATATTTCTTATTCAGAAAAAACGGCACTGCGGGTGTTGCCCACAGCGCCGTTGCTGTCTTGTTGATAGTATATTCTTAAATATTTAAAAAGTCAATAGTATTAACTGTTTTTTATATCAAAGTACAAAATCACAGGCTGTTTCAAATGTAAAATGTGCAGATTTTTTACTGCCGCGCTTGCCATTTCGCGCCGCTGATGTTAGAATTATAACAAAGGACTGATAAGTATGAAAAACAACCGCCCGGGTATTTGTCCGGTTTATAAAAAATGCGGCGGATGTCAGCTTCAGAACATGACCTACGCCGAACAGCTTGAATTTAAACAGAACAAGGTTGACCGATATTTAAAAAAGTTTCAAAAACCCCTGCCGATTGCGGGCATGGACAATCCTTACCATTACCGCAACAAGGTGCAGGCGGCGTTTTACACAAGCAGAAACGGCAAGATTATTTCCGGTGTGTACCAGTCCGGCAGCCACAATGTTGTGGGTATTGATTCGTGCCAAATTGAGGATGTGACCGCCGACAAAATCATTACCGCGGTGCGCAGGCTTATGCCGTCGTTTAAGATGACTGCATACAACGAGGACGCGCACAGGGGGTTTTTGCGCCATATACTTGTAAAGCGCGGCTTTGCCACAAATCAGGTTATGCTTGTGCTTGTCACGGGAACGGCGGTGTTCCCTTCCAAAAATAATTTTGTGAAGGCAATACGGCAAAAATTCCCGGAAATTACCACAATAGTGCAAAACATTAACCCGTACGACACAAATCTGGTGCTCGGCAAAAAGCAGAACATCCTTTACGGCAAGGGATATATTGAGGACGTTCTGTGCGGATGCAGATTTAAAATTTCACCGAAAAGCTTTTATCAGATTAACCCTGTTCAAACCGAGGTGCTTTACGGCAAGGCGATTGAATTTGCCGGACTTAAGGGAAAAGAAACCGTGCTTGACGCGTACTGCGGCATAGGTACCATAGGAATTATCGCGGCAAAGCGCGGCGCCGGAAGGGTTATAGGCGTTGAGCTGAACGGTGACGCCGTGCGCGACGCAATTGACAACGCCAAATCAAACGGGCTTAAGAACATACGCTTTTACAAGGGAGACGCCGGCGCGTTTATGCGCGAAGCCGCGCGCGAAAACGAACGCGCGGACGTTGTGTTTATGGATCCGCCGCGTTCGGGCAGCAGCGCGGTCTTTCTTGATTCGCTGATTGCGATGTCGCCGAAAACCGTGGTTTATGTAAGCTGCAACCCGGAAACCCTGGCAAGAGATTTGCGTTATTTATGCCAAAACAGCGGCTACAGAGTGCGTAAAATTCAGCCCGTGGACATGTTTCCGCACACAAGCCACATTGAATGTGTGTGTTTAATAACAAAGTAAAAGGAGATTATATGGAACTTAAAAAGCTTAAGCACATGCTTACGGTTTGCAAGACTAACAGTACTGATGACATTGACCTGAAAGCCGGGTTTTATTTCATAGGCAAAACCGATGACGAGATTTCGCTTGTCTGCCGCACAGAGGACGCGCCGCAAAACACAATCGCGCGCGACGACGGCTGGAAGGGCTTTAAAATACAGGGTGTGCTTGATTTTTCGCTTATCGGCATACTTTCAAGACTGTCGGGTATACTTGCCGAAAACAAAATCGGTATTTTCGCGGTTTCAACCTACAACACCGATTACATACTGGTTAAAGAGGAAAATTTCAACCGTGCCGCGGAGGTTTTGGCTGACGCCGGATACGGAATAACGGAGTTTTAGAACATTATTCCGCTGTAGCGGCTTGAGGGCATTTTTTCAAAGTCGTAGCCTTCAAGCTCATCGAGGGTGATGTTGGCGTGGGCGCTTTCATGAATCATCAGATTTGAGCCGTTGTTTTCATCCCTGCCCACATGAACGGCGATTACCGGAGTTGAGGTGCCGCAGGCGTAGCCGCATTCCCACGCCGTGCCGCTGTCGCTGTAACAGCCGTGATAGAGCGCTACGACAACGTCCGCCCAGTCGATAAATTTTTTGTCATTAATAAAGGTTTCAAGCGACCACACGGGGTCTTTTGAGGTGATTTCGTCGCGCACTTCATTGAGCCGGGGACTGAAAACATTGAAGCCGCGCCCGAAAAGTATCTTTTCCGTCCTTTCAAGGCAGGACACCTCAAAATCATTGAAAAAAGGGCTTGCAATGTACACTTTTAGCTTTGACATTTCACTTCTCCTGTGGTATGATATATATTATATAGATACGAAAAAAGCACCCCTGTACGGAGTGCTTGATTTGGAGGCGACAGGCGGATTTGAACCGCCGCATCAGAGTTTTGCAGACTCGTGCCTTACCACTTGGCTATGTCGCCGTGTCACATAACGTTGTCTATTATATCATCAACGGACAGATATGTCAAGGTTAAATTTAAACTTTTTGCGCCTCTGCCCTATATATATTTATGCCGAGCAGCGGAGATTATTACCAAAATGAGAGACCTCGAATTATACGCTCCCGAATGTATGGCGGAGCTGGACGCTCTGAAAATAAAATACAGCCGCAACATATCCTTTGTCATAAACACAAGGGCAAAGTCAAGGCTTGGGTTGTGCAAAAAAATAGGCAACAGCTATGTGATTGAAATTTCAGAACTGCTGCTTGACGAGCGTGTTGATGAAAAGCAGGGGCTTAAAAGCACGATTATTCACGAGCTTTTGCACACCTGCCGAGGATGTATGAAGCACACCGGAAGGTGGGCTGAATACGCAAAAGCGGTTAACGCCGCCTACGGCTACAACATCAAGAGGGCTTCAGCCCGCAACGACATGATTATACCCCGGGAGCTTCAGCCCGAGGCGAAGTTTATCATCAGGTGCACGGGCTGCGGAGCCGAGATTGAACGCATTAAGATGTCGCAGCTTGTGAAAAACCCACGGAAATACCGCTGCGCAAAATGCGGAGGAAAACTGGAAAGGATAAAGTAAAAAGCGGCTTGCGCCGCTTTTTATTTTGCCGTAAAGACGTATTTAATTAAATAAATTACAAACAGGTGCGCCGGATAAAACGCGTAGAACGCGTATTTAAGCACAGCGCCCTTTATGAAGCCGCGTTTGCCGTTGTAAAAGGCAACCGGCAAAAAAGCAAGTCCGCCGATCCACTGACTGGGCAAAACGCAAATTCCGAGCACATCGCGTACAACCGCCATGTCGCGCAAAAGATACAGCAATAATATAAAGGCAAAGCCCTGAAAGCCGTAGTCAAAATGCAGAGTAAACGCCGCGGCGGTGAGGACTGCCATAATTGCCGTCAGTTTGAGCGCGTCGGTTTTGAAACGCTCTGTCGCGCACATCGCGAGATAACCCGCAAGGAGCGTGAACATTACGTTTTGTTCCGAATAAAACAGCGTTCCCGTGTGCTCGAGATTCCACGCGAATTCGGACACAAGCGCCATAACGGCAAGGCTTACGCCGTATTTCAGCCTGTTGCGCGTGTGCAAAAATCCTTCCACCAGCAAAAACGCGTACAGCGGAAAGGCAATTCTGCCGACGCAGCGCAAAAAGTAATACAGGGTGAGGCTGTTTTTTCCGAAGCTTAAAAGCACAACCGTGCTGTCGCGCATAAACATAAGCGCGACATGGTCGATAAGCATGGTTATTACCGCGATGACTTTAAGCGCGCTTCCGCTGATAAACCTGTATTTTTCGGGAATTATCCTTTGCCCCGTCAACGGTCCTCGCCTCCGTCATGTGATGACACGGTTTCTCTTATTACTTTTTCATCGCTTTCACGCGACCGCGCGTCGCCGTCGTCGTCGATATACCTTTCAAGCACGCCGTTTTGACCGAATAATCCGGTCGGAATAACGCCGGTGGTGTCCAACACCGCGAAAATCATGCCGAGCAAAATTAATATTCCTATAATTACCGAAACAATCATAACGCGGCGTCTTTTCTTCTTTTGTGAAAGGATGTCGGTTTCCTTTTTCTTTTCCGAGGATATTTTAAGGTATTCCTCGCTTTGGGTATCAACAAAGTCGTTTGAGCCGCACGACGGACAAATTCTAAAGCTGTTTTTCAAAGTTTTTCCGCATTTTTTGCAATACTTCATAACTGTTCTCCGAAATTTTTTGAGGTGACGGCGAAATTATAATACAAACAAAAATTAAATATACTTAAGCGCCTGCAAACCCGCAATTACATACATGATAATAAACAAGGCTACAACTACATACATAAGGGGGTTAACCTCTTTGAACTTGGCTCTTGCTACCTTTACGATAACGTAGCTGATAAAGCCGAAGGCAATACCGTCGGTGATTGACCAGAAGAACGGCATTCCGACCAAGGTGAAGAAGCACGGGAACGCGACCTCAAGGTTGCCCCAGTCGATATCCTTAAGCGAAGCGCACATCATGATGCCTACAATGATGAGGATAGGAGCTGTTGCCGCGGTGGGCACAAGACCAACCAGCGGAGACGCAAACAGAGCCAAGGCAAAGCACGCGCCGGTTACTGTTGAGGTAAGTCCCGTGCGGCCGCCGGCGGCGATACCCGAGGTTGACTCAACGTAGGTGGTAACGGTTGATGTGCCGAAGATTGCGCCGATTGAAGTTGCAAGCGCGTCGGCAAGCATTGCCCTTTCGATTCTGGGAAGGTTGCCGTTTTCATCAAGATAACCCGCCTTGTCCGCAGCGCCGATAAGAGTTCCGATTGTGTCGAACATATCGACAAGCACAAGGGTAATAAGTACCGCGAGTATTGAGGCGATGGGAGCTGAGAAAAGCTCGCCGAAGCCCGTGAAGCACTTTCCGAACATGGAAAAATCAAGGGTCGGAGCCCAGCTTGTGGGAGGTGTGATGCCCATATTTATACCGAAAGCAAACTGGCAGATGTTACCCGCGACAGCGGTAATAATCATGCCGAGGAAGATGCCTGCCTTAACCTTTTGAATAACAAGGATTGTTGTGATGATAAGACCGAAAATTGCCAAAAGCACGGTGGGCTCGGTGAAGCTTGAAAGGTCAACAAGCGTGCCGGAGCCGGCAATAACAATACCGGAGTTTGTGAAGCCGATGATGGCGATAAACAAGCCGATACCTGCCGAAATTGCCTTTTTAAGGCTGTAGGGAATTGCCTCCACAATTGCCTTTCTTGCGCCCGTTACGGTGAGGACGATGAAGAATACGCCGCCGATAAAAACCGCTGCCAGCGCCGCCGGAGCCGAAAGACCGAACTGCAGACAAAGCGTGTAAGCAAATACGGCGTTAAGACCGAGTCCCGGAGCCTGCGCCATGGGGTAGTTTGACAACCAGCCGATGAGCCAGGTGCCGATTGCCGCGCCTATGCAGGTTGCGGTAATAACGGCAGTGTCAGCCATACCTGTGGTTTTGTGTCCGATAACGCTGGGGTTAAGGAAAATGATGTACGCCATTGTCAGAAACGTTGTAATACCCGCAATTATTTCGGTTCTGACATTGGTGCCGTGTTCCTTAAGGTGAAATAGTTTTTCCAATGGATGTTCCCTCCTGTTAATTTTTTGAAAAAATCCTTTCATTATACATTATAATAAAAACCGACATTTTTTTCAATAGTAAATGCCGGTTTTTGTATACTAAAATATTTATAATACTTTTTACTTATTATTTCGAAAGTCTTGCTCCGCATTCCACGCAAAAATTAACTTCGCTGTCGGCGGTTCTGTAGCCGCACACCGGGCAAATTCTTTCGGGGGAAGCGGCGTTGTTCAGGCGGATTCCGCAGTTTACGCAAAAATCGTAATCATCCTCAACGGGCTCGCCGCAGTTGGGGCAGGTTTTCGGCTTTTCGGGTTCTTCCTCCGGCTCGGCTTCGGTTTTTTCCTCTTCCTGCTTTTCGGGTTCATTAACGGGCTTGCCGCAGTAATTGCAAAACAGCGAAACGTCCAAAATTTCGCTTCCGCAATGTTTACAGAGCATAAGTCCTTTTTCCTTAAGCACGCCTGACTTGTGATCCGCTATTGCTTTTTCCGCCGCCTTGATTTGAGCCACGGGTTCCTCAAAACCGCTTTCGTAATCATCCTTGTGCGCCTTGTAATAAAGCTCACCGAGCCTGGTGTAGGCTTCGCTGATTTTTTCGTTTTCCGCGCTGATTAAGCTTTCGTCATATTCCGCCATATTGGTAACCTCCAAACAAAATAACAATTTCTTCGTCATTTTCATTATATATTATCTGTTGAAAACTGTCAATAAAAACGGGAAAACCGCTTTAGAATTTAAAGCAGTTTTCCCGCAAAAAGCTTTATCTTCCGGAGAATGACCTCAGGATTGACATTACCGATATCAGCACTATCATTACAACCGAAAGTGTGATTGAGAGATACGCTCCGTTTTCAAGCGTTAACATTCCGCCTGTCTGCGCCGAAATGTACTGCAGGGCGAAAATGAAGCCGCCGCTTGTCAACAGCATGATAATTGCAGCCGAAATGCCGAAGCCTGTCGCGCTTTTTCTGCGGAACACCGCAAGCACGAAGAAAATTACGTATAAAAGCAGCGCAAGCCCCATAAAGCCGAAAATAATCAGCGCCGCAAGCTTTGAAAACGCCAGAGCCGCGTTAAGAGAATCGTAGCTTTTACCGATAAAGTTGGGCACAACGTC
Organism: Oscillospiraceae bacterium; assembly: GCA_003520555.1. GTDB lineage: Bacteria > Bacillota > Clostridia > Oscillospirales > Acutalibacteraceae > Ruminococcoides. The sequence continues at coordinate 1,724 of DOUO01000137.1, read as the reverse complement.
CCAGCTCATTATGTTTTTTATCGAGTCGCCGAACACGTCGGAAATATTGTTAATTTTAAAAAGCTTATTGATAATTGTCACTACGCTGAGCTTTTCGTTTAAATAAACCGAGGCTACGTCAAGTCTGAAGCTGAACCGCGCCCAATTGAGAAACGGAAGAACAAAATTGAGCAGAGAAACCAGCGCGGTGAAATACGCGACAATTAAATACGGCACGTTTGCGGCGTGCTTTTTGCGCGTCTGCATTGCGGCGTATTCATACTGCCTGTAATCCTCGCGCGAGGTTTTTTCGTATCTGTTATTGTCAAAATTGTCGTTATAATCATACGCCCGGGCGTCGCGTTCGATGTCAAGCTCCCTTTCAAAGGGCGCGTTGTTTCGCGGCGCGTCCGTGCGGGGCTGTTCCTCGTCGTAATTGTCGGGAACATAATACCTTTTGGCGTTTTGAACGTTTCCGGATTCATACCTGTGGGTTGAACCCGATTTATTTTCGGGATATCTGTTGAACACCCTTGTATACTCAGGATTATCCCCGGCCGGTCTGCGTGAATTTGAAGCAAGGTCAAGCGTCAAAGCGTCGCCGCAGTGGCTGCAATATCTGTTTTCAGCCGCGTTGTCTGTTCCGCAGTTTGGACAAATCATAATAAAACCTCCTTTTGACAATCCGTATTTTCCGAATTATATCATATCAAAAGGAGGGAATAAAGTCAATTTATTTCACATAAATTTCGCTTAATATTCGCAAAAGCTTAAACTTCGCCTGCGGGTTTAAGGCAGGATATTGTTAAGC
>DOUO01000137.1:0-818 GCA_003520555.1 Oscillospiraceae bacterium | reverse complement strand
TAAGCTTTTTATTTTTCATACGCTATTCCTTTTCGCTTAAGTTTTTCATAAAATCCAATACGGTGTTTGCGATTAAGAGGTAGCTTTCCTTAGGGTCGGTTGACAGTCCGTCAAACAAGCCCAACGCGTCAAGGGAAGCAAAGCCGTGTGTGAACACCCTAAGGGCAACATACGCGTGGTTCCGCGCAGTTTTGTCTTTGATGTTAAACTTTTCGATATAATAATAAATCGGCTTTGTAAAAACACAATTTACTTTTTCAAATTCGGGGTCGCCTATCAACCTGCGGTCAAGCAGCAAATCATAAAGAAATTCGTGCTCGTTTACAAAATCACAGAATACTTCGGCGCCCTTAAACAAGGATTCCTCCGGAGTAAGGCCTTCAACGACAACGTCGATTTTTTCCTCATACATCGCCGCCGCAAGCTTTGCCACCTCAAGCATAAGGTCGTATTCGTTATTGATGTGGTTATAAAGCGAGGACACCTGAACGCCGAGCTTTGAAGCAAGCTGACGAACGGAAAATCTGTCCGTACCGTTTTCATCAATCATATGAAACGCCGCGGAAACAATTAACTCGCGCGTTAAAAATTTTTTTGACATAAAATCACCTGAAAAACTGCATATAATATAGCATAAAATGCAAAAAGCGAACAGTGTTCGTCATATATTCTTATAATACATGAACGCTGTTCGTTTGTCAATAAAATCCAATGGCTTACCATCAAATTTGTTCAATATTACTATGCCGGTTGTAGAATTTTGTGACTATTAACAGGGCGTTTTCTCTCTGTACGAAAGTTGTCTGCGTTCCGGCAGA
>DOUO01000139.1 GCA_003520555.1 Oscillospiraceae bacterium | reverse complement strand
CGCTTTTGAAACAACGGGAAAATCGCTGTCCGAACCCATGATAACTGCAACCTTTTTCATGATTTACTCCTTGGATAAATTAGATTTTTTCACCACTATATTATACAAAAAATCCTTTGTGATTTCAATAGCGGACGGAATAATTTTAAGATAATAACACAATATGACTCTATTTTGATAATTATTGTCATCATATAGCACAAAAGGACAGAGCTTGTCTGTCCTTTTGAGTATTATTGTTTTGAATTCGGGCGCTTTTCATCTACCTGAATTTCCTCAAGATCGTCGGAATGACGCATATGAGGAAACAAACGCTTCATGCGCTCGTTGTTATATTTATCGTCAAGATATTTCTCGAAGCTGTTTGAAGGAGCAATGCCCTCTGAGCGCTGTTCCCAGCGGTAAACGGAGGTAATTGTGATAAAGGCGTTGTAAAGCATAAAAATTGTTAAAAACGCGGTGATTATAGCACCGGGTTTTTTGGGGATTTTTTCAATCCACTTCGCGATAAAAGGATACAGATAACGCACCCAGATTAACCCCAGAAATCCCCACACGCAAGCGTAAAGCAGGCTTGTTCTGCCGTTGATATTAAGCGGCATATTGCTGTAGTCCCAAGACACCGTACCGAGGACTGTTTCCTGAAACCACGAACAAACATATTCAAAAAACGCTCCCAAAAATGCGCTTATGATAAAAATCAGAGTATCGCTGAGCTTATAAAGCTTATACAAAACAACTGTAAGCAGCACCGCTCCGCCGCCGTAAACCGGAATGAACGGTCCGTAGATTACGCCGACTCGTAATTCAAAATGTCCTTCCGCAAACGGCGCGTAAATTGTTTCTATGCAGGTGCCCAAAAATGAGCCGATGACAAACAAAATAAAAAGCTTTGCGAAGCACAGGCCGTAAGCAAAGGGCTTATCCTCCTCGTTTTCAAACTCCGCCTCGTATTCCTTCATGTTTTCCCGCTTGATTTGATTGAGCTTTTCGGAAACCTGCCTGATATAAGCCGAGGTTTTCAGCTCGGGAAAAGCGGACGCCATGCGCTTTCTGAGCGGGCCGTTTGCAAACAGCGTCTTATAGTTTTCCTCAACCTCGTGCAGCTTTTTTTCGCTGATTCCCGATTCGGTAAGTGAAACGGAATTTTCAATATTTTTAATTTTGGAACGCAGCTTAAATACCGTTATCAGCGAAAAAATAAAATCAATAAGCATTAAAAGACAAATTGACAAAACTATTATCATGCTTACTACCCACGGAATTAAATTGAGCAAAGGGTTAATTGTGGGAATAAGCATATGTACCGTAAAAACTCCGATTAAACCAAGCAACAAAGCATACGGCGCGGAAACGTAGCTTCCCAGGCTAAGCTTGGTGTTTGAAAAATCCCAGGGCTTACAGCCCAATACCTTTTCAAGCACCATGCCTGTTATAACCGAAAAAGCCGAAAGAATGAGGGCGCTTCCGATAAAGGTGATAAACGGATTTGAGCCCAAATTGTAAAAAATTACATAACAAATTACGCCGTAAAAGCCGTAAGACGGACAAACCGGCAAGGTCAGAAAGCCGTTGCTGTAAAACTTTTTTTCACTAATACGGTTGCGTATTCCGCCGAATAACCAACCCAAAAATGAAAGTATTACAAAATACCATAAAATATTGATTATACTCAAAAGCTTTTATCCTTTCAAAAAGAGCCGCGAAAAGCCTTTATGGCAAGGTTTCGCAGGCTCTTTGTTTTATCGGTTGTCGTCCTTCCAAATCTCCTTTACCGCGGCAACGTTGCCGGCAAGGCTTTGGAGGTCTGACGGAATGATGATTTTTGTTGCCTGACCGTCGGCAGCTTTAGCGAACGCCTCAAGGCTCCTCAGCTGAATTACCCTGTCGTTCGGAGCCGCTTCGTTAAGCATTTTAAGCGCGTCGGCATTAGCCTTCTGAACGGTGAGTATGGCTTCCGCTTCACCCTGCGCCTCACGGATTTTTTGCTCCTTAACGGCGTCCGCCTTAAGAATCGCGCTTTCCTTCAAGCCCTCTGCCACAAGAATCTGACTGCGCTTTTCACCCTCGGCGTCCAGAATTCTGGCGCGTCTTTCACGTTCGGCCTTCATCTGCTTTTCCATTGCGTCCTGAATTTCACGCGGCGGCAAAATGTTTTTCAGCTCAACACGGATTACCCTGATTCCCCACGCGTCGGTGGCTTCGTCAAGGATAATTCTGATTTTATCGTTGATTGTATCGCGTGAAGTAAGTGTATTATCAAGCTCCAAATCGCCGATAATATTACGCAGCGTTGTGGCTGTGAGGTTTTCAATTGCGCTTAAGGGGCGTTCAACGCCGTAGGTGTAGAGCTTGGGGTCGGTAATTTCAAAGTACACAACCGTGTCAATCTGCATTGTAACGTTATCGCGAGTGATAACGGGCTGCGGAGGGAAATCAACAACCTGTTCCTTCAGGGAAACCTTTTTTGAAATTCTGTCAATAAACGGAACCTTGATGTGAAGTCCCGTTTCCCATGTTGCGCTGTAAGTGCCGAGGCGTTCGATTACATAGGCGTGAGCCTGCGGAACGATTTGAATGTTTCTGATGATTAAAATCAAAAGAATCAAGATGATTGCGCCGATAATAATTAATCCTACCATATTAATCTCCTTATTTAACCGGTTCAACCAAAAGCTTTACGCCTTCAATTGCAAGAACCTTTATTTTTTCATCCTTTTTCACCGGAGCGAAATTTGACCTTGCGCTCCAGATTTCACCCATTACCTTGACCTGACCGATGCTTTGAGCGTCGCTTATATCAAACAGCACCACGCCCGTCTGCCCGATAAGTCTGTCTGAATTAGTACTGACCTTTTTGCTTTTCAGTTTTATTTTCTTAACTATCGGTTTTGTGATAATTAAGGCGGCAAACGACACGGAAACAAAAATCAGCGATTGAATTACAAGAGAATCGGTAAATATCGTTGAAATAGCGGCGCATATGGCGCCGATTACAAACCAAACCGAAACAAGCTGAGTTGTCGCGGCCTCGCAAACAGCCATTACTATCGCAAAAGCTATCCATATGAAGGGCATATAATGAATAAAATTCTCCAAAACACCACTTCCTTTCCACATTATTCTATCATAACAGGCAATATCAGTCAATTAATTTTCGGCAATTTCTAATTGCTACTACACTTTTTTTATATTATGTGCTATAATTGATTATATATTAATAATCCGGCGCAAAAATACGCGCATGATTTTGAAATGACGGTGAAAAATATGGCATTTGATACTTTTGATGAAGGCATTGCTCCCGGCGGACTGCGAAGCAAAAACGAAATTAAAATTTTAATATGCTATCTTTACAATTCTGTAAGCGATAAAATGAGCAAAAGCCTTGTGACCGAAGCTGTAATCAGCGACGAGCTTGCAAACTTTTTTGAAATATCCGCGGCTTTTGACGAGCTTGTAAACAATAAAAGCCTGATTGAAAGCGATACCGTTGACGGCGAAATGACATATATTTTGAGCGATAACGGCAAAACAATAGCCGAACAGCTTGAGTCCGCGCTTGCTCATTCCGTAAAGCAAAAAAGCTACGACTGCGCGCTGAGACTTTTGGCAGAACGCAAAACCGCCAGAGAAAATTTTGTTGACATTGTCAAAACCGACAACGGTTTTTCGGTCAACTGCACAATCTCGGGCGGCGAAGTGGATTTGTTTAAGTTTTCAATATTTGCTCCTACTTTTGAACAGGCTGAGGTTGTGAAAAACAACTTTTTAAGCTATCCGCAAACTATTTACAAAACCATGCTCGGGCTTTTGACCAGAGACGCCGAAAACGTAGGCGAAGCCCTGGAGGAGGTTTACGGCTCGGCATCGCTGTTATAAAAACAAATTTAAAAACAGCAGCAGGGTTACACCCGGTACTCCCCCGATTACGGAAACAAAAACCGACAGCAGGCTGACGGGAATGTAAACGCCGGTAAAAGATGAAGTCAGGTTAATCGCGGCAAGCAAGCCCGCTCCCAAAGACATTGACAAAAACGCTCTTGAAAAAGGGCGTTTTATTTTTGACAAAAAATGAATGAACGCAAAAAGAATAAAGGTTGTAAAAAGAATAAGCGCTATTCCCCAAACCGGCATATATACATCTCCCGCCTTACACAGCATTAATACTATTCTCTGTCAGAAAGCGGAAATATGTTCGCAAACAAAAACAGACCGCCTTTACCGACGGTCTATTATATGTTTTTTCTTTAATTTTTATACTTACAGAATCTTATAGTAAGCAAGCACATTAAGCGCAATTACAAAAATTACGAAAACTGCAGCGAATACCTTTGTCCAGCGTGAAAGAAACGCGTCGATTGAACGAGCCTTATTCTTTGAAAAATAAGAATCCGCCGCGCCTGTTACAACGCCGATACCCTGCTGGTTGCCTTCCTGAAGAATGATTACAACAATAATCGCAATTGATACAATTGCAAGTATGCTTCCGAGTACAATGCCCCAAACGCTCATGCTTATATCGTCCTTTCATATAATAATCTACATTAATCAACTAATACATAGTAACATATAATTTTAAATTTTGCAAGTGTTTTTACTCGGTTTGTGCAAATTTTTCTTTTTTACAGCAAACTTAGTTGTTCGTCGGAGCTGTCCTCTGCCGACGGAAGCGCTCCCAAAGCCGGAAGCGAACGGGTGCGGTAGCGCTGCGGCTTATTGAACGCGCCTTCCCTATACTCTGTTACGCTGAACAGGCGGTGTCCCTTTTTGAGCTTCATAACCGCCACGCCCTGCGTTGAACGCGTAGATTTCAGCGCAAGCGCTCCCGTGTGTACAAGCAACATCCTGCCGGAGCTTGCCGTAAAGATTACTTCCCTGTCCTCGTCAAGGAATATAATCGACGATACGGGACTTTTGTCCGAAAACGCGCCGGTCAGCTTTTTGCGGTTGGTCTTTGTCGCGTAGGCTTCAAGCGGAACCTTTGCCGCCTTGCCGTTTTCAAATCCGAACAGCATTATGCCCTTGTAATCCTTGGTGGCAACCATGTATACGGCGTTTTCGCCCTCGTCCATGCCGAGCTTTGCCGCCACATAATCACCGAGCACGCTTGTTTTTGTGTCGGAAAATTCACTTGCCTTTGTTTTATATACCTGAGCCTTATCGGTGAAAAACAGCAAATCGC
>DOUO01000149.1 GCA_003520555.1 Oscillospiraceae bacterium | reverse complement strand
AAAACACCAAGAAATTTCACTATCCCAACTGCAGGTCGGTCGGCAAAATAAAGGACAAAAATAAACTTTACAGCGGCGACAGCAGAGAATCCCTGATTGAAAAGGGATATTCGCCGTGTAAAATATGCCACCCCTAAGGTTAAGATATTTTTAAACCTGCCGAAATAACGGCGTGCCAATCTGTATGGAATATAATTTACGGAGGTTATTATGAAGCTGATGCCCGCTTTACCCGAATCGGTATTTGATATTTTGTATCTTGTGTTCGCCGCGGTCAGCGGAATTTACCTGCTCAGCCGCGCGAAGGGAAGAAGGGATATTGTCCTGTTCGGAGTGATGACGTTAATTTTAGGCTTCGGCGACGCGTTTCATCTTGTTCCGCGAATACTGAATTATTGGTTCAGCGGCAACTTTACTGAGGCGCTGGGAATAGGAAAGCTTGTGACTTCGGTTACGATGACGGTGTTTTATCTTTTGTTTGAATACGCGCGGCGCGCAAGGTACAAAATTACGGAGCAAAAGCCTGTTATCGCGGCGGCTTGGCTGCTGACGGCGGCAAGAATCGCCCTGTGCTGTTTTCCGCAAAATGAATGGACAAGCGCTAATCCTTCACACGAGTGGGGAATAATCCGCAACATACCGTTCGCGTTTCTCGGCTTGCTAACCGTGATTATGTGGTTCAAATCCGCAAAAACCGATAAACCGCTCAGGCTTGCGTGGCTTGCCGTCACGCTCAGCTTTCTGTTTTACTTTCCCGTGGTGTTGCTGGCGCATGAAATTCCGCTTGCGGGAATGCTTATGCTGCCGAAAACCTGCATGTATGTCTGGCTGATAATTATGTTCCGCAAGGTCTGCAAAGAATAAATAATCTTCCGCTGTTTTCACTATTGACAACAGCGGATTTTTTGCGTATAATTATTTTAGTTAAACGATTAACCTAAAGCTAACCAAAGGAGTGCCCAAGCGTGACAATAAAGCAAATAGCGGAAAAAGCAGGCGTAAGCGTAGCGTCTGTATCAAACGTTATCAACGGAAACTTTCACAAGGTTTCCGCGGAAACACGTAATAAAATTGAGCGGATAATTGAGGAAACAGACTACAAGCCTAACGTTATGGCGCGCAGCCTTGCCACGCGTGAAAGCAAAATTATCAGCCTTGTTATACCTTACATCGGCGAATACTTCACCTTTAACGCAAACCCTTACTATGCCGAGCTAATCGCGGAAATCGAGAAATACGTCAGAGCCTTTGATTATTGCCTGATGATTCGCTGCGTTGAACGCTGCCGCGATATCCTGCCCGTGCTGTCCTCGTGGAATGTTGACGGCGCGTTTTTTGCGGGCGCTTCGGCGCCGGAAATTGCGCAGCTCCGCAAAAATCTCAACTGCCCGGCTGTTTTTATTGATTCCTATTGTGAGGATGACGGGGTGGTTTGCATGGCTATTGACGACTACCGCGGCGGATATCTTTCCGCAAGGTACCTCATAAATAACGGTCACAGAAAAATAGCCTTCGCTTCTCCGAAATTAGGAACCGAGGGCGTTATTTACGAGCGTTTTCGCGGTTTCCGCGACGCCTGCCGGGAAAGCGGAATAGAGCTTAAGCCGGAGTATATTTTTGAGGTTGACGCAATAAAAAGCAACAGCGTCGTCGCCGGCAACGACATTGCGCTGTCACCGGAAAAATTCACGGCTGTAGGCGTGATGAGCGACCTTTCCGCCTGCGGAATTATGGAAGGTCTGCGCCAGTGCGGAGCTTCAACGCCGCGGGATATTTCGGTAATCGGCTTTGACAACCTTTCAATTTGCTCGCTTACCGTACCGAAGCTTACAACAATTTCGCAGGACATTGAGCTTAAGGCGCGCAGGGCAGGGGAGCTGCTGTTTGAAATGATTAACGGTAAGAGCGAGCTCACGCATTTTGAAAAAATCCCCGTCAAGCTGGTTGAGCGCGATTCGGTAAGAAAAATACGGTGATTTTACGGGAAGCCGCCGCGGCTTCCTTTTTTTATTCAATTATAATATAACGTTAAACGTTTTACTAAATTTGCGTATTGCGTTTAGTTATATTTACCTAAACCAAAGTTTAATTTTGTTAAATAGTACCGAATATAAAATATTTTAAAATAATTATTGACATTTGATAAGTATAGTAGTACTATTTAGTTAAACGGTTAACTAAATATAAATACGAAGGGAGAATTGTTATGTTGAGAAAAATCAAAAGAATAGGCGCTGCGGCGCTTACAACAGCGGTAATTCTGACTCAAACCCTGACAGGAGGCATTTCCGCTATGGCGGCAGAAACAAACACAGGCGCAAATATAAACGCAAGAGGCTTGTCCGAAACCGTTGAGGGCGGCGCGATTCTGCACTGCTGGTGCTGGAGCTTCAACACCATCAGGGAGAACCTTCCCGAAATAGCGGCGGCGGGCTTTTCCGCAATTCAGACCTCTCCTGTTTGCGAGGTTAACAACGGCGGCGACGGTTCGCTTACAATCAACGGCGGCGACAACTGGTGGTGGCATTATCAACCCACCGATTATAAAATCGGCAACTATCAGTTCGGTACCAAGGAAGAATTCAGGGCTATGTGCGACGCTGCCCATTCCTACGGAATCAAGGTAATCGTCGATTCCGTTTTAAATCACACAACGGCTTATTACGACAAAATATCCGACGATATCAAAAACATCGAGGGCGGCGCTTTCCACCCGATGGGCGACGAAAGAGAACCCGGTCAGAATTGGTCCGAGGTTGACCGTTACGAGGAAACCCAGTACGACCTCAGCGGACTGTATGAGCTTAACACCCAAAACAAAAACGTACAAAATTATATCCTCAGCTTCCTTAAGGACTGTGTTGATAACGGCGCCGACGGCTTCCGCTACGACGCGGCAAAGTTAATCGAGCTTCCCGACGACACTTCCGAAAAATACGGCAATGATTTCGCAAGCGACTTTTGGCCTACAATACTTCAAAACGGCTCGTCGTTCCAGTACGGCGAGGTTTTGCAGGAGGGCGGCAGACATACCTATAAAAAGGACAGCGCCGGCTATGATGACGACGACAGCAGTCGTTTGTACGCTTATCACAGCCAGACCTATACCGACAAAAACGGCGAATCTCACAACATGAACACCACAAACTCCTACACAGGCTTCAGAATCCGCGACGCAATCGCAAACAATAACCTTGACGCGGAATTTATAACCGACGCAATGCTGCCCGAGGGAGCTAAGGCAGACCAAACTGTAACTTGGGTTGAATCCCATGACAATTACTGCAACGACGCTTCCTACAAGGAGCTTACCGAAACCCAGCAGGTTATCCGCGGATGGGCGGCAATCGCGGCAAGAAAAGACGGTACGCCGCTGTTCTTCGACCGTCCGAACAACAGCAGCTCGTCAAATCCTTGGGGCGACAACAAAATCGGACCTGCCGGCAGCGATATGTTTAAGGACCCGCAGGTGGCGGCGGTCAACTTTTTCCGCAATGAAATGGGCAATTCCCCTCAAAAGGCTTCAAACCCGGTTCAGGGCAGCAATCAGGTTGTAATGATTGAACGCGGCGACCGAAACAAGGGCGCGGTTATCATCAACGCCGGCAGCACCGACGTTAACCTCAGCGCCGCTACCGAAATGGCTGACGGTATTTACGCGGACCAAGCCTTCGGCGGCGAATTCATAGTAGAAAACGGCGTGCTGAGCGGTACGGTAAAAGCAGGAAAGGTTGCTGTTGTGTACAATTCCGAAATTGACCCCGACAGCAAGGAAACCTTTAAGCCGGCTGTTAATCTTTCCGCTGCTTCCGGCTATTACCTCACCGATACTCTTGATGTCGATGTAACCGTTCGCAGCTGCGCAAAGGCGGAATATAGCCTTACAATCAACGGCGAAACCGTGAAGGGCGAGGTTAAGTCGGGAGATACAATCACAATCGAAGGCGCGGGCAACAACGAAAAGGCTAATCTTACATTAACCGGTTATGACGAAGGCGGTTCAAAGCTTGATTCCGTAACACGTGAGTACACAAGATGGATTAAGCAGGACAACACAATAGTATACCTTGAGCAGGAGGCTCAGCCCGACTGGACTCAGTGCTACGCGTATGTTTGGGGTACAGCCGAAAACGCCGCGTGGCCGGGTGTTAAAATGGAAAAAACTTCCTCCGGACTTTATAAATATGTTCTTCCTTATCAATATGAAATGTCCGGAAGCAACGGAAACGTAATCTTTAACAACGGAAACGGCAAGCAGTTTGACGCGGGCGCAATCACCGCCGGTCAGCAAAAGGTTTACACAGCAAACAACGTTTGGAAGAATTATTCCGAGAACGATTATTCAAAGCCGTCAGTATCGCTTTCAAAGAAAACAGGATATATCAATGTTGACGAAGCTAAGGTAACCGCGTATGTAAAAAATTGCCACCGCGCCGAATACAGCGTCGTTGTCAACGGCGACAAACAAAATGCTGTTTCGGGTTCGGCTTCTTACGGCGACGTAATCGAGCTTAACCTCAATCATCTTGACAAGGCGGAAGTCACCCTTACGGGCTATGATTCATCAAACAGTCCGCTTGCTTCCGTAACCGAAACCTACACCGGCCGGAAAAAACAGAACAATACCGTAGTTTATATGGAACAGGCGGCAAAGGAAAGCTGGACAAAATGTTACGCGTACATTTGGGGCTCGGCTCAGAACGCGCCCTGGCCCGGCGTTGAAACGGAAAAAATCGGAGATGTTTACAAGTACGTACTTCCTTTTGAATATGAGCTTGACGGAAGCTACGGCAATGTAATCTTCAACAACGGCAGCGGTCAGCAGTTTGACGCGGGACAAATCAAGCCCGGTCAAACAATGATTTACACCGCGGACGGCAAATGGACGGCTTACAAAGAAACCACGGTCGGCGACGTGAATGACGACGGCAAAGTAAACGGACTTGATTCAAGTATCCTTATGCGTTATTTGGCAGGCTGGGATAATTACGAAAGCAAAATAACGAATATGAAAGCAGCCGATATCAACGGCGACGGCAAGGTAAACGGTCTTGATTCAAGTATTCTTGCCCGTCATACGGCAGGCTGGACGCAGTACGACAACTACTTTACAAAACGGTAATTTTAAAAAAACAAAAGCATAACAAAATTACGGGCTGACCTTCACAAAAAAGGTCAGTCCTTTTTTGCGCTCGCAGTTGAATTACAAGCGTAAAAATGATAAAATTATGATATTATAAACGCTTTTCGCGTAATCAAAAGTTATACTTTGCGTTTATTTTGCGTTTATAATAAAAATTTATATTACCCGCTCGATTTGCCGCCTTGCGGCAATAGCGACGGCTGATTATATTTGAGGTGATACCGTGAAGTTTATACATTTGTCAGACCTTCATATAGGCAAGCGTGTGAATGAATATTCAATGCTTGACGACCAAAAATTTATCCTGCGATTGATTTTAAATATCATTGATTATGAAGCGCCCGACGCGGTCTTTATCGCGGGCGATGTTTATGATAAATCCGTGCCGTCAACCGAAGCGGTCGAGCTTTTGGACAGCTTTCTGTACAGCCTTTCAAAGCTAAGCGCGGAGGTGTTTATCATCAGCGGAAACCATGACTCCGCCGAACGCCTTGCCTTTGCCTCACGTCTGATTGATTCGTCGGGAATTCACATAGCGCCTGTCTACACAGGCGAAACGGCTCCGTACAACGTTAAAGGCGTAAATATTTACTCGCTTCCGTTCGTCAAGCCCGCAAATGTGCGCCGCTGTTTTGAGCATGAGGAAATAAACAGCTTTACCGACGCAATCAGGACAGCTGTTGAGCATATGAACGTTGATATTTCACAGCCGAATATTTTAATCACCCACCAATTTGTCACGGGCTCGTCGCGCACGGAAAGCGAGGATATTTCCGTCGGCGGCGCGGACAATGTAGACGCGTCTGTATTCGAACCGTTTGATTATGTCGCGCTCGGGCATATCCACCGTCCTCAAAACTGCGGAAGCAAAAAAATCCGCTACTGCGGTACTCCGCTGAAATACTCGTTTTCGGAGGCAAAGGATAAAAAATCCGTTACGGTGGGCGAACTCGGTGCGGACAAAAGCCTCAGTATCCGTGAGGTTGAGCTTACTCCCAAGCGCGAAATGGTTGAGCTCCGCGGAACATACGACGAGCTTGTTTCAAAAAGCTTTTATGAAAACACATCTTACCGCAATGACTATATACGCGTTACCCTCACCGACGAGGACGACATCCCCGACGCTTCGGCAAAGCTCAGGACGGTTTATCCCTACTTAATGAAGCTCGATTACGACAACCGCCGCACGCGTTCGGGAAGTCAAATCACCGCCGCCAATGACGTTGAAAAACAGCCGATTGAGCTTTTTTCGGATTTTTACGCGGCGCAAAACGGCAGTGAACTCAGCGCCGAACAAAAAGACTTTATGCAAAAGATAATCGAAAAGGTATGGGAGGGATAACATGAGACCGTTAAAGCTGACAATGTCTGCCTTTGGTTCATACTCGGGAATTACGGAAATAGATTTTGAAAAGCTCGGCAAAAGCGGAATATATCTTATTACCGGCGACACCGGCTCCGGCAAAACCACAATCTTTGAGGCAATTGTATTTGCCCTGTACGGTGAAACCGTCAGCAAGGAACGCGACTCCTCGATGTTTCGCTCAAAATACGCCGGGCAATCCGACAAAACCTTTGTTACCCTTGAGTTTGAAAACAAAGGCCGGCGGTATAAAATCACACGCAGCCCCTCTTATATGAAACCCAAAAGGGACGGCAGCGGTTTCAGAAAGGAAACCGCCGCAACCGAGCTTATCCTTCCCGACAATAACGTAATTACGGGCAATCGTGAAGCGGAATCGAAAATCATTGAAATACTCGGCATCGACCGCGCCCAGTTTACGCAGACGGCAATGATTGCCCAGGGCGATTTCCGAAAGCTGTTGCTTTCGTCAACAAAGGAACGCAAGGAAATTTTCAGGCGAATTTTTAAAACCGAGAAGTTTGAGGAACTGCAAAACAGGCTGAAGGAAGAAAAAATCAGGGATGAAAACGCGTGCCGCGGAGTAAACAGCAGTATTAAACAATATATAAGCGGAATAATTTGCGAAGACGGCGGAGCTTACAGCGATGAAATACAAAAAGCTCGGCTCGGCGAACTGCCTGTTGCGGAAGTATCCGCAATTCTCAACGCCATGAATACCGCGGATTTCGAAACAATGCAAAAGCTTGATTTTGAAATTGAAGCCTTGGACAAGCGGCTGGCGGAATTAAACGCGCTGCTCGGCAGGCTTGAGGAATATAAAAAGGCAGAAAAAGCCCTTGAAACGCTGAAGGAAAAATCAAAAGCGGAAAACAATCTCCTTGTTGAAACAGCCGCAAGGCTTGAAGAAGCCCAAAAAGCGTACCCGGAAACCGAAGCGCTTAATTCATCGGCGGGCAGGCTGAAGGCTGAGCTTGAAAAGTACGGCGAGCTTGAAAGCCTTTGCAAAAAGCTTTCGGAAACGAAGCGAAAAATAAAGGCGGAAAAGTCCGAAGCCGAGCAAACAAGGAAACAGCTTGAACACAATATTAATTCTTTAAATGAACTAAAAAAGGAGCTGCGCACGCTTGACGGCTCGGCACAGTCAAAGCTGAAGCTTGAACATGAGCTTGAAAACATCAGCGGTCAAAAGGCTTCTTTGAAAAAACTCAGCCTTATGCTTGAACAGTATCAAAGCGCCCTGAAAGCCTTAACGCTTGCTCAAAATGAATTCGAACTCGCTCTTTCGAAAAAAGATTGCGCCGAGCAAAAATACAATAATCTTAACTCCGCTTACCTGCGTGAACAGGCAGGCGTTTTGGCGGCAGGCTTAAGGGACAACGCGCCCTGTCCGGTGTGCGGTTCAACCATCCACCCCGACCCTGCCGAAATTTCGGACACCGCGCCTGATGAAAAACAGCTGAAATCCGCAAAAGCGGCGGCTGATAAGGCGCAAAGCGAGGCAGCGGAAAAAGCGTCCGTGTGCTCACGGCAAAAAGGCAAGCTGGAAGCGCTGCGTGAAAGCATAAATACAAAGCTTGATGAATTTTCAATCGCTTCAACTCCCGACCTCGGAGCGGAAGCGGTAAATGAAAAAATAAATTCATTGCAAATCAGGGAAGACGAGCTTACGCAATTGATAAAAGCCGAGCAGCGCAAGCTTGAACGAAAACAAATTTTGGACAGGGAAATTCCAAAGACGGAAGAAAATACCGAAACCCTTAAGCAAAAAGCGGCGGAGATTGAAGCTTCAATATCATCATGTAACGTTTTGTCGCGCGAGCTTGAAAACCGTGTCGCTTCATTAAAAGGGGTTCTTGAATTTGACAGCAAGGCTTCGGCGGAAAACCAAATAAAGTCCATCGAAAATAAAATCAAATCGCTTAGCCTCACGCTTGAAAAATGCCGCGAAAATCACGCGCGGCAAAAGGAAGTTGTCCAAAAACTCGACGGTCAAACAGAACAGCTTATTCAGCAGCTTAAAAACGCCGAAAAGCTTGACGGTGAAGGACTGCAGGCGGAACGCAAAAGCGTTAACGCCGTAAAGCAAAAGCTGAGGGAACAGCGCGATAAAATAAGCAACCGTTTTTCATCAAATAAAAAAACTCTTGAAAGCATTTCGGAAAAGCTCAGGGACGCCGAACGGCTTGAAAACCGCTACCGCTTAACAAAATCACTTTCGGACACGGCAAACGGCGCAATCACCGGCAAAACCAAGATAACGCTTGAAGCGTACATTCAAATGACGTACTTTGACAGAATTTTGGCGCGCGCAAACACACGCCTTATGGTTATGTCGGGCGGTCAGTACGAAATGAAGCGCCGTGATACGTCGGAAGGCAAGATAAACGTGGGCGGTCTTGAAATTGACGTAATTGACCATTACAACTCAAGTACACGCGCGGTAAACACGCTTTCGGGCGGCGAAAGCTTCAAGGCTTCGCTTTCGCTTGCGCTCGGACTTTCCGACGAGGTTCAGTCAAATTCGGGCGGTATCCGGCTTGATACAATGTTTGTTGACGAGGGCTTCGGTACGCTTGATGAAGATTCGCTGAAAAACGCGCTCGGCGCGCTTTCAACTCTCAGCCGGGACACGCGCTTAGTCGGAATAATCTCGCACGTAAACGAGCTTAAGGAAAAAATTGACAGGCAGATCGTTATTACAAAAGACCGCGACGGCGCAAGTCACGCCAAAGTAATCGCGGAATAACATTGAGTCATCTCAAGCGGTTCAATGAAAAAACTTGATTTTCAGAAGTC
>DOUO01000005.1 GCA_003520555.1 Oscillospiraceae bacterium | reverse complement strand
CGTATTTCTTACGCTCTTTCATTCTCGGGTCACGGGTAAGGAAGCCTGCCTTCTTGAGCTTACCGCGAAGGTTTTCGGTGTCATACTGGAGCAACGCTCTTGAGATACCGTGGCGGATTGCGCCCGCCTGACCGGTAACGCCGCCGCCTGAAACACGGCAAACAACGTCAAACTTTTCGTCGGTCTCGGTAAGAGCCAAAGGCTGTCTTACGATGAGCTTAAGGGTGTCAAGGCCGAAATAATCGTCGATGTCACGGTCGTTGATTGTGATTTTACCTGTGCCCTGATAAAGTCTTACTCTTGCAACAGAGCTTTTTCTTCTGCCTGTACCGTAAAAATAAGGTGTCTTATCGTACATACTGTTTTGCCTCCTTCTTAAGCTTCAAGCATCTGGGGCTTTTGAGCCTGATGATTGTGTTCTGCACCCTCAAAGAGTCTGAGTCTTAAAAGAGCGTTTCTGCCGAGAGTGTTTTTGGGAAGCATTCCCTTAACAGCAAGCTCCATAGCCTTGGTGGGCTTGGTTGCCATAAGAGTATCGTAACGTGTTTCCTTTAAGTGGCCGATATAGCCTGTGTGGCGCTGCCACTTCTTCTGTGTGAGCTTGTTGCCTGTAAGAACAGCGTCCTTGCAGTTAATGATAATAACATGGTCGCCGCAGTCTACATGAGGTGTGAAGGTAGCCTTATGCTTGCCTCTGAGCAAAACTGCTGCCTGAGCGGCAACTCGTCCGAGGGGCTTGCCCGCGGCGTCAATTACGTACCAGCTGCGCTCAACTTCAGCCGGCTTAGCTAAATATGTTGACATAGTAAATCCTCCTGTTCATTTGTCGTGCTTAATGATTATAATACAGTTAAAGGCGATTGTCAACAGTTTTTTGAAAATTTTTAATTTAGCTCGGTAAAATCTCTTTAAATCTTTAAAATACTCGTTTTTCCTCTTGAATACTCGCAAGCGATTTTCAAAAAATTTTGAGCCGCAATAATAAATTTCACAGTAATTTCACATTTCCAATATATGTTGTTCAAAATAACGGACTATGATATAACCACAGTCAGGGAAGGAGGTGCAAACCGATGTACAGCTCAAAGCCGTCTGTGCTTGCCTGTGTAAGCAGTCAGTATGATTGTGACCGCGTTGTTGAAGCGGCAAGGAAGCTTGCGAATGAAGAGGATTGCAATCTTCGGGTTTTAACGGTTATCAGACCGGAAAACGATTACACAATCATCAGTGACCAAATAGAATATCTAAACCTGGTCGCAAAGGAAGCCGACGCCGACATGACGTTTGTGTTCAGTGTTGACGCTGCCGACGCGACAGCAGAATTTGTAACCGAAAATAATATCCATAAAATCGTAACGGGCATGCGTGACGGCGGAACAAGCAACAGCTTTCTTGTTGAACTTGACAGGAAGGCTCCCGACGTTGAAATATCCTTGGTAGATAAGGATAACACGGTTTTCGGCATGAAACGCAGAAGCGAAGGCTGAAAACAGGAAGGTATATTTTAAATACGCATTAACTAACTATTTTCTCATCTCCTTTTTATATAAAAATAATCTCTCCAAAATGAAAACGGGTCGGCTTAAGCCGGCTCGTTTTTGTTGACACTGCGCTTGGTTCATGCTATAATTTTTTTGTCGAAAAACAAGGAAAGGGGCGTATATATGTATTGCTTTAACTGTATGAAGGAAGCCATGCCTCGCCGGGTATGTCCGCACTGTCACAAGCAAAACGTTCCGGACAGAATCGCGCATCATCTTGTTCCCGGCACAGTGCTTAACGGCCAGTACATCATCGGAAACTCAATAGGCGAAGGCGGTTTCGGAATAACCTATGTGGGAAGGGACGCGCGGCTTAAGATGCGGGTCGCGATTAAAGAATATTATCCGCTGGGCTGCGTTAATCGCAACAATGCCCAAAGCAACGACGTTTACACCTCTACGCCCGCCCAAAAAGAAGATTTTGAAAAAGGCAAGGAACGGTTTTTGCACGAAGCCCAAAGCATTGCCAAATTTTCAGGCTCAAACGGTGTTGTAAATATAAAGACCTATTTTGAGGAATACAACACCGCATATATAATCATGGATTATTTGGAAGGCGAAAACCTTTTGCAATATACAAAAGCGCACGGCAAATTCAGCGGCGACGAGCTTTTCAGGCTTATGCTTCCGGTTATGGAGTCGCTCAGGGAAATTCACGGGGAATCCGTAATTCACCGCGACATCAGCCCCGATAACATCATTTACGGAGCAAACGGCGCGCTCACGCTGACCGACTTCGGCTCCGCAAGGTATTTTACAAGCCAAAGCAGCGAAATGTCGGTAATGCTTAAGCAAGGCTACGCGCCCGAGGAGCAGTACCGCGCGAACGGCGACCAGGGACCTTGGACGGATATTTACGGGCTGTGCGCCACCATATACAAATGCATAACCGGAGTCACTCCGCAAAACGGACTTGACAGAACGCACGACGACAGACTGAAAAAACCGTCGGCGCTCGGAGCCGAGATTTCTCCCGCGCTTGAATCGGTGCTGATGTACGGACTTTCGGTTTACAAGAGCGACCGCTGCCGCACCATGAGCGAGCTGATTGACTTGACCGAAAACGCTTTGAACAGCTCCGACGCGGCGGGCGTTGTTGACAACAACCGCACGATGAGCGCGAACGGCGGATTTATACCGCCTGAGCCCGTAAGCCCGGTAAACACGGATTTTTCAGAGCCGCAGCAGAACAGCAAGCCTCAGCCCGAGCCTGCGGAAAAGCAGAGTAAAGCTCCCGTAATTGTCGCGGTTTCAATTGCCGCGGCTGCGGTAATAATTGCCGGAATTGTGCTGTTTTTCATACTGAACGGCGGCAATAAAAACGACGAACAGCCCTCCGAGGCGGTAACGGTTGCCTCCGAACAAAAGGAAACCCGAAAAGCCGTAAACGTACCTGATTTGGCAGGCAAAACACGCACAGAAGCGGTTAAGCTTTTGGAGGACAACAACCTTGATTACGAAATGAAAAACAAAGAAACGGAAGAGCTTGAGGAAGGCAACAAGGTACTTGAGCAAAATCCCGGAGCCGGAAAAAGCGTTTACGAAGGCGACAAGGTTACTATTTATATAGGCGACTACAAGGAGCCGGAAACGGAACCTACAGAGGAAGAAACAACCGAAAAAGTAACCGAAGCTCCCGTTGAAACAGATCCTGTGTATAACGGCAGTCAAATCATGTACTGTTCTTTGTGCGATGATTATGTTACACTCAGGGAAAATCCTTCCACCTCCGCGGCGGAAATCACAAAGATTACCAAGGGCGAAAGCGTGGTATTTATATCGGAAGTATACGACTCGGAATTTTCAAAGGTAAGATATAACGGCAAAACCGGCTATGTTATGTCGGCGTATTTCACCAAAAGCAAGTATACCTCCGACCAAAAGGTTGTTTACTGCATAGCAAGAGATTACGCGAACCTGCGTTCACAGGCAGGAAGCAATAATATACACAATATGATTACAATACCGAGAGGAGCGGCGGTTCAGTGGACAGGTTATTCCTCAACGGTAGGCAATCAGTCATATTTATATGTTAAGTACAAAAACAGAAGCGGTTATGTACTTGCGGCGGCGTTTGACACCGACGCGTCAAAA
>DOUO01000054.1 GCA_003520555.1 Oscillospiraceae bacterium | reverse complement strand
TAAAAATAAAAATTTAAAATATTTTTATAAAAAGTATTGACATTGTGGATAAACCGATGTATAATATAGACAAAGAAAAGGAAAGACAAGGAGGTCTTTAATATGAAAGTTAATATCTATTATAAGCACCAGATTAAAGACTATCTGCGGAGCTTACCACCCAATGTATCCTGCCCGTCTCTTGAGGTAGCTTCATTGTAATCCTGTTTTGTTGAAGCAACATTATTTTCAGTGTTATTAAACATATTTTTCATATTCAGATGATTGACGTTCATTTGTAAGCGTCCTCCCTAAGAATATTAAAACTGCTTTCATAATTATTTATATATAGGGGACGGTTACCTGAACAGGTTAGCATGCTGATACATCAAGTGAACGGGGTTCCGGCCTTTTCACAATTTAATATTAAGAAGTCTATGAATTAATTTGACTATTTACGGGGACAGTCCAATGAGAAGTTAAATTTTTCGACGATATCGACAAATCTTTCGTTTATATAGTATTTTCTGATTTTTGAAGGGAGTTTTTCCCATGTATGATTTAAGTTGATTTACGGTATCCTACAGAACGGAGAAAGTCCAATGTAATACTCATTTTTTGAAAAGACATTATTCTGAATTCGGAGTGAGTCCAAAGAACAGTTAAATTATTATAGGATTTTCAGAGGCGGCAGCGTTTGCCGCCTCTTTTTTCGCGTGTAAGCGTTTTTGACGGTTCGGCGCGTAAAAGCGTTGAGCGGCGAAAGCCTTTGCTGTTAATTACGGCGCCCGTAACATGAACACGGACGCCGTTTTATAATTGTATTAATTTTTTAGGGTGTTGTTTGATTCGTTAATATTTTCGCTGTTTAAATTGTTGTACAGCTTAAAATTCGGTTTGTATTTTTCATCATATATACTGTATAAATTGTCGGTTATATTAACTCCGTCCGAATACTCAACAGCGGCAAGCTTATATTTGCAGTCAAATTCATTTTCCGCAAAGGTTATGTTTTCGAACAACGTTGCCGTAACAGCCTCTCCGCTTGGCGCGCGCAGCTGGAAAGGCGTTTCCGCTTTGCCCCTGTTGTTTTTTACGGTAATGTTTTTGCAGCGTACCGTGTCGCATTCGCCCTTGTTTCCGATAGCCGCAACAAAGGTGAAGTGGAAAGAATCCGTTTTACTTCTTGCCTTTTCAAACAACGTTTCCCTGAAGGTGTAGCTGTTGTTTTCAATCAGAACATCCTCGCAGCACACAAGCTTAACCGCGCATTTTACAAAATTGCTGAATACGTTTCCGCGGATTTGTATGTCCTTCGCTACCGAATCAACGCCGTTGTATCGCCTGTTGTCAAACTCAACGCCGATGGTTCGACCTTCTTCGCAATAGTTGTTGTTAAAGTAAATATGATTGAATGTGCTGTAGGAGTCTTTTATTCCGCTTGTAAGCCACAAACAGTCGGAGGTATTATAAAAGATATTGTTTTTAATATCGAGGTTTGAAAAGTTGCCGTAAGCGCACACAATGCCCTCGCGCGAGCAGTTTTTAAACAAACAGTTTTTAACGGTGACATTTTTTGCCCCTTCTTTAAAATAAAGACAGCTTGTGTTTACCCATTCGTCATATTCTTCCGCTTCAATTGTATTTCCGTGTATGTCCTTTTCGGCCGTGGCTTTCACGGTAAAATCGTCGCGTTTGCAGTCAAAGGTCAGTCCGGAAATATACGCCGAAGGCGTGTTGCTGAACGTAAACAATGCCTGATATGCTGAAGGCGGTTGATTGCGCGTTATAACGGGCGAGCCCTGTCCGATAAGCTTCACGGGAATATTCGGGTCAAATTTGCAGCTGTTTACAGCGTATGTTCCCGGAGGTACAAGCACGGGATTTCCTTCTGCAGCTTTCAAACAGCTTTTAAAGGCTGTTGAATCATCCGCGAATCCGTCGCCCTTCGCGCCGAAGTCCTTAACGTTTAACGCGTTTTTCAAGGACTCGTTTTTCGTGCCTTCGGGAAGTCCTGTTACAATTCTTGCCAAATATTCTTGAATTAAGGTTACGTCCGTAATGTTGACCGTACCGTTTTTGTCAGCGTCGGCAAGCAAATATCCGACTCTGCTTAATTCATTGATTTTTGACAAATGCTGTTGAATTGCGGAACAGTCGTCAACACGGATTACGCCGTCCTGATTAACGTCGCCGAAACTAAGAAACCTGTCGTCGCTTTTCGGCGCTTCGGCGCTGACAGGAGTTGCGGCAATAAAAATCTGAACAACGGAAAAAATTAATATAAATAATATCAGAAAGCTTTTCTTGTAAGTCATTCGTTTGCTCCGGAAAAGATTTTGAACGTATAAAAAACAGGGTTAGCTTTGTTTTGGTGAAACTCTTAAATTTCATCTAAACCGCTAACCCTGCGGTGATTTAAAATTGTGCGGTTATGAGTGAATCAAAACCGAGTTTATTAAAGACCTAAGATTTCCTTTGATGAAGCGACAATCTTTTCGCAAATCTCATGAGCGTTATCCTTGTCTTTTCCCACAGCGGTGATATAAAGCTTAATCTTAGGTTCTGTGCCGCTGGGACGGATAATTACGCCGTGGTCGCCATCAAGGTTAAGCGCGATAACGTTTGAGGTGGGGAGGGTGATATCCTCAACCGCGCCGGTAACAAGGTTGGTTTCCTTTTTAAGCTGATAATCGCTCACCTTAACAACCTTATAGCCCGCAACCTCGGACGGGATGTTTCCTCTTACATCCGACATCATGTCCGCCATCTTCTGCATTCCCGCGGCGCCGTCAAACTCAAAAGCAAAGGTTCGGTTAAGGTAATATCCGAATTCCTCGTAAAGGCCGTCAATAACCTGAGCAAGCGACTTGCCCTGCTTCTTATAATATGCCGCCATTTCGCAAACCAGCATGGAAGCGACAACAGCGTCCTTATCTCTTACATAGGTGCCGGAAAGGTAGCCGTAGCTTTCCTCAAAGCCGAACAGATAACGGTTTTCCTCGCCCTTTTTCTCAAGGTTAAGAATTACCTCGCCGATGTATTTAAAGCCTGTCAAAACGTTTTTAAGCTCACAGCCGTACTTTTCGCAGAGCTTGTTAACAAGCTTTGTGGTAACGATTGTTTTTACAACAACGGGCTTTTCGGGAAGCGTGCCTGCTGCCTTTTTGCATGAAAGGATATAGTCGGTAAGCATTGCGCCGTCCTCGTTGCCGGTAATCAAACGATAGCTTCCGTCGTAATCCTTAACCGCAATACCAACGCGGTCAGAATCGGGGTCTGTAGCCAAAAGCAGGTCGGGCTGTTCCTTTTCACATAAATCAAGACCAAGCTGCAAAGCTTCCTTGATTTCGGGGTTGGGGTAGGGGCAGGTGGTAAAGTTGCCGTCGGGCATCTCCTGTTCCTTGACGATAACGGTCTTTTCAACGCCGATTTTTTCAAGAACCTTCCTTACAAGCTTGTTTCCGCAGCCGTTAAGCGGAGTGTAAACAACCTTAAGGTCGGCGCCCTTGCAAATGCCGGGGTTAACCTGCTGCTCCAAAACCTTCTCAAGATAGCTGTCATAAACGCTTTCGTCAACATATTCAATAAGACCGGCTTTCAACGCCTCGTCAAAATCCATTGTCTTGACGTCAGAGAACATATCGAGCTTTGTAATTTCGTCATAAACGGCAGCCGCCGCGTTGTCTGTCATCTGACAGCCGTCCTCACCGTAAGCCTTGTAGCCGTTGTATTTTGCGGGATTGTGGCTTGCCGTAACCATAATACCTGCCTGACACTTAAAGTATCTTACAAGGTAAGAAAGCACGGGGGTGGGCTGAAGCTCTGTTGTGATGTATGCCTTGATTCCGTTTGCCGCCAAAACCTTAGCCGCTTCAATCATAAATAAATCAGCCTTAATTCTGCTGTCATGCGAAATTGCTACCGCGCCCTTGCCGTATTTGTTAAGAACGTAATTTGCAAGTCCCTGGGTCGCCTGGCGTACAACATAGATGTTCATTCTGTTTGTACCGGCTCCGATGACGCCTCTCAGACCGGCTGTTCCGAACTGAAGGGAAGTATAAAAACGCTCGTAAATTTCGTTTTCATCGCCCTCAATGCCCTTAAGCTCTTCAATAAGGTCAGCGTCGTCAACGGCTTTTTCAAGCCATTCGCCGTAAAGCTTTTTAGTATCCATTTACAACACCTCATTTTAATAGATTTGTATAAGTTTAGTACCAAGCCCTGTGTAACAGGAATTTCCATTCAGTTTAAATATATCATAAAACGGTGAAAAATACAAGATGTTATCCTAATACTTTTCACCGTTTTTATCAATATTTTTGAATCGGTACTACCGCTTATTTTTCAAAGCGGTAGCTGACGTTTGAAGTCGTCATCTTGTAGCCGTTTTCCGCCGCCAAAGCGTTAATTTGGTTGAAATCCCATTTTGAGTTTTTGGGAACATAAATGTACTTTGGCTGTTTTTCGGGATTCATTTGATAGAATGTTTTAAGCCTTTCAATGGTTGCGGGCTTTTCGCCTGACAACCAGGCAGAAAATGTGCCGTAGGTTAAGTTTTCCGCGTCAAGGTAAAGCCATGTGTTTTCAGACATAAACAGGATATTGCCGGGCTGAACGTTTTTGTAGCTCTGCAAATCGTTGTAATAGCTCTCATACTCGGCGGCACGCTGACCGTTGGTGTAAATTCCCGCGGCGGCTCCGTGCTTAATCCGGCTTGTAAGCTGCGAGGGTTCGCTGTCCCAGAACACATGTCTTGATTTTGAACCGATTTCAAAGCTGCCCTGAAGCACAAGCATCAGCACAACAAAGCCGAAGCTGAAATACTTAATTGTCTTGGCGTACTCAATATTGTCGGGATTTTCGCGCATTTCCTTAATAAGCTGCGCGAGGAATACATAGCTTGCGATATTCGCAACGGTAACCGCCATTGAAATAACGTAGAAGCCCTGGTTTGAGGTGCAGTGAATACAGAACGAGTAAATAATACCCGGAACAAATACGGCGGTAAAGAATTCCCGCGGCTTGTTTTCGCAAAGAATGTAGGAAGTAATGCCTATGAAAATAAGCGGGAACATAATCGAGTTGTAGGTTGAGGTTCCCAAATCCGGTAAAATCAACACATATGTGAAGATAACAACCGCTGTGGTAATAATCAGGTAAACCGAGCGGTGAAGCATTCTTTTTTTGTCGATAATCATCGCAAGCATCATTGCTCCGTAAGCGTAAACCGCGTACTTGAAGTGAGGCTGCATGTTGAATATCGAGCTGAAATACGTGCCGATTTTTGTTGAGAACGGAATGCTCGGATGCTCAGGATCCTTAAGCATTTCGGGAAGATTTTTGAATATATCTCCTATGCTTACTCTTGTCAGGGTAAAGATAAGGAACACTGCCGCCAGCGCGAATACGCCCGCGCTGAAGAACAAAAAGGTTCTCGGCGCGAACATTTTGCTTTTGAGAGCGAATTTAATATCCTTTTTCCTCAGCAGCATGTGAACGCCCATGCAAATTGCGTACAGTAAGTAAAGAATTGCCAAATACGGACAGCACAGCACCGCGCCGGCAAGACATAAACCGCTGAAAATAAGCTGCAGCTTTTTGTCGTAATCCGCTGTAGCAAGCAGTACTCCGGAAAGTACGGTAAGCTCAACACCCATCGAGTCATAGTTCAGCGACATGATGTTGTAAGGAGTGTAAATGAAGTAGAAGAAGCTTGCGAATACGCTGATAATTCCGTATTTTTTTATTTTGAAGTAAATCAGCGTAGCGGCAGCGGCATGAATAATCACATAAAAAATCCTTGCCGTAAGGATAATTCCTTCGGTGGAGCCTGTAAACGTTGTGTAAACCCATACAAACGGCAAAAGCAGGAAGGAAGAAAGCTGTGAAAGGTGCCATTCGTCGCTGAACATGGCGTCACCCTGAATAAGCCTTTGCGGAATTGTAAGATAAAACGCTTCGTCCGAACCGCCGAATCCGTAGTTTGTTTTCCAAAAGGCGAAAATTATTCCGCCGGCAAGCAGGGCAAAGAACAGGTACGTCTGCCATACATGCCCTTTATTTCTCGCGCGCTGATCCTTGACATATTCTTTAATTTTCTCATAAAGAATTATAATCAGCTTTGCAAGCTTGTTCATCAGGAACGAAGTAATAGCGGCGAAGATGAACGAAAGGGGAACTGTAATAAAGTAATGCGGCAGCCTGTCAACCATAACCGGGACATTGAGGCGCAGCGCTTCATAAAGCATCTCGTCAAAAACATATGACATCAGGTAGATTCCCAATGCCAAATCGGAAACCTTCCACAACGCGATTCTGACGCCGGGCTTCCACGTATCGGTCTTAACTCTGCTCAGCATTGTGAACAGCAGCGTAGAGAGAATGTATGGCTCAAAGCCGTACCAGTAAACATAAATGCCCGACTTAAATCCTCCGCCGTAGCTTCTGAACCAGTTGAACGCGGTAAATAAGAACAGCGAAACAATAAACACCCAAAACATGGAACGGGTTTTAAGCTTAATGCCGTATTCGCGTATATAGCAGCCCGTAAAGTAGAAGGTAATGGGGTACATGCTCATCCAAAATGCAGGAATAAGCTTTTGGAAGGTGTCGTTTGAGGTTGGGTTAAGCCACCAGCTTGCGGTGTCAAAATTGAAAATATTGAACAGCGTGGGAACTGCCGTAATGAATATAAACGTGCCGAGCAAAATCTGCTTTTGCTTTTTGCTTTCAAGCTTGTGGTAAGCCAGGTTAAGGAACGGGGCAATCAAAAACAGACCTATGTACATTTCAATGTACCATGAATAGTTCGCGCCCGTAAAGTCAAAAATACTCAGCAGATAAGTTTTAAAGCTGTAGGCTCCGCCCTTGTGTATCGCCGCAAACATTGACGGCAGGTCAAACTTAAAGAACGCGGCTTTGGCAACCATGTTTTCGTTAACAGCCTTGAACATCATGCACAAAATCGAAGCGATAACGAAAATAATCAGGGTTTTGCGAATTCCCTTGTAATAGCCGTTGCCGAGCTTTTTGTGTGACATCAAATATCCTGTCAAAATCAAAAACAACGGAACGCAAACCGAAAACAGCGTTCGCATCGTGACCATTACAAACATAATGGGTCCGTGCAGCGCCGAAGCGTCCTGTGTGGTGAAAAATTGTACCAATCCTTCTATCGGTCCCAAACCTTCAACCTTTTCGCTGTAAAAGCCGTTGTGAAGGAAGAAGTGAACCGAAAGCACAGAGAAAACCGCGACAATTCTTATTAAATCCATTGAACTGTTGCGGCGCTCAAGTTTTTTGACGTTCATTCTTATTCTCCTCGTTTTTAATATACAGATTGATTATATCACAAAAATCCGCCGTGTACAATCATTTATGAACAATCTTTTACAAAAAAATATCCCAAGGCATATGCCTCGGGATAAAAGCGCGTTTTTTAATCCTCCAGGAAGGTTTCAACAATAAAGCGGGGACGGCGCTTTGTTTCAAGGTAAATCTTGCCGATATATTCGCCTATAATTCCTATAGCCAAAAGTTGCAGACCGCCCAAAGCCCAAATTGAACAAAGCGTGCTTGCCCAACCGCTTACGGTTGCGCCTGTAAAGAATCGGATAACCGAGTAAATAATCATAATCAGACTTACGAGGAAAATAATAAGTCCCAGCCAGGTGATAATCCTTATAGGCTGAATACTCAGCGAGGTGATGCCCTCCCAGGCAAGGGCGAGCATTTTTTTAAGCGGATATTTGCTTTCGCCGGCAAGGCGTTCGCTTCTTTCGTATGTCACAATATCGGACTTGTAGCCGATAAGCGGAACCATGCCGCGCAGGAAGATGTTTGTTTCCTTATAATGAGAAAACGCCTCAAGCGCGCGCTTGCTCATCAGGCGGAAATCCGCGTGGTTAAAAATAACCTTCGCGCCCATTTTGTTAAGGATTTTGTAAAATCCCTCGGCGGTGAAGCGCTTAAAGAAGGTGTCTGTTTCACGCTTTGAACGCACGCCGTAAACAACGTCGCAGCCGGCTTCGTATTTTTCAACCATCTCGTCAAATACGTTGATGTCGTCCTGCAAATCCGCGTCAATTGAAATAACCGCGTCGGCTCTGTCCTTCAGCGTCATAAGACCGCACAAAAGCGCGTTTTGATGACCTCTGTTGCGGCTGAGCTTGATGCCCTGAAACACAGGGTTTTCCTTGTGAAGCTCGGTAATAATCTGCCAGGTTCTGTCCTTTGAACCGTCGTCAATAAAAACAATTTTACTGTCGGATGTAATTGTGCCTACAGCCATCATAGCGTCATATTTTTTCAGAAGCTTTGAAGCGCTGTCCCTGAGCACCTCTTCTTCGTTATAGCATGGTATTGCCAAATAAAGCTTAGTCATAATAATCTCCTAAACATAATTTTTCATTTAATATAATATACCTTATAAACCTTATTGTCAAGAAACAGGATATT
>DOUO01000008.1 GCA_003520555.1 Oscillospiraceae bacterium | reverse complement strand
GCGTAGCTTACCTCGTCCATTAACTTCTTGGTGAGAAAGATTCCGAGGCCTCCCTTTTTCGCTTGTGACAAGGGACGTTCCTTCGCGGGATCGGGCTTAGCCAAAGGATTAAAGGGGATTCCGCTGTCAATAAACGACAACGTAATCGCCGTAGGGTCATCGCTGCCGTCCGCGATTACGGTTATAAGCCCTGTATCGGGCTTATACGCGTAGCTGGCGACGTTGACAAAAATCTCTTCGGTACAAATCTTTAATTGAAAAAGCTCTTTTTTCTCAAAGCCGAGTTTCTTTGCAAAGCCGAGAACAAAGTTACTGACCTCACTCAGCCTTGCTTTTTCGGCAGGTATCTCCAAGCTCCTCATTTTACGTCGATAATATCAACAAAGCCCGTTATTTCAAAAATGTTCCTGACTTCATCGTTAGCGTTGATAACGCACATGTCACCGTTTTCCTGCATGACCTCGGCAGCGCCGAACAGCGCGCGCAGGCCGGCGCTGGAGATGTAGTTCATTTTTTGAGCGTCGATAACCAACGATGTGATTCCGTCAAGACAGGTTTCAAATTCCTTTTCCAAATCGGGAGCGGTATTGGTGTTTAATTCGCCTTCAATGGCAATCGTCAGCTTGGCGCCTTCCTGTGTTTTTGTAATCGTCATCAGATAATTCCTCCAAAAATAAAAATTAAAATCCGGGCTTGTTTCATAAACGGCAGAGTGTAAAAAAACAACATATTTTTCATATGCAATGCTTTTTTCGACGGCAGACTCGATATGCGCCGGGGAAAAACGCAGAATTGCGGAAAAGCCGATTTTTACACGTTTTGACATTTTTAAACATGCCGCAGTTTGATTAAACTGTTCACATACAATCACGTTATATAATATCACGTTTATCGTTTCATTGCAACACCGGAAACCTGCGTTTTTTCGAAAATTCGTGTTTTTTCGAAACGCTCTGAGCCATCCGATATCGCCGTCAACCATCTCGGAAATAAGATTACTTGCGGCGCTGTGAGAAATTGCCGCATCGGGCTCGGTTTTTCGTACTTGTTTCGGGGGACAAATTCATAATTTTTTCATTATTTAAAAAAGTTTTTATTATTTTGTTGTTTTGTTCGGTTTTATATTGTATAATAAATACTGTTGAACCAAAACCGCTGTTTAATGATTCAACAATGCTGCGCATATGACGGAGAAAAAAGGGATTAACGCCTTTTCAGATACAAATCATATTATTTAAAAAAGGAGACAAGCGTATGGACATCACAGTAAACATAAACGGAGCAGAATTGACTATATGCCCTGCAGGACGCATTGACACCACAACCGCTCCTCAGCTTAAGTCAGTTGTAGACGAAAATATCGGCGGAGTTACCAAGCTTACCTTTGATTTTGAAAAGCTGAATTATATTTCTTCCGCAGGTTTAAGAGTGCTGATGAGCGCCCGCAAGACTATGAACAATCAAGGAGAAATGAAAATCATAAACGTCAATGACGACATCATGGATGTTTTTGACATGACCGGATTAACAGAATTGTTCAATATCGGGTAAGCAGCAAAAGGTTAATACGGTAAACGATGCTTTGACAGTATCAAACACCCGGCAACAGTTGAATACACAAGCCAAAAGCCGCCGCAGACGCGTTGTCTTGCGGCGGTTTTTTAATAATTTTCAAGATGATATACATAGGTTTCCGCCCAACTGTACTGATTTAAAAATTTTCCTCTGTACAAATCGCGCGCATTTGGCTTTCGCTCCAAAAAATCATAGTAATCGCATTCAATCATCTCGGTGTTGACAGAATATGCGTTGCGGCTGTGCACCAGAACACCCTCGAGCTGATATCGGGAAAGGTCTTTTTTGAGGGACTGAACGGCTTTTTTCAAATGCTCGAAGCTTTTCTTTTCATTGCTTTCCTCAAAAAGATTGGCGCATATTTCGCCTCTTGTGGCGGAAGTACCCCTCAGGCAGACAAGATAGGCAAACAGCTCCTTTCCCCTTTGCCGGGAAAATTTTATTGCCTTGTCGCCGGCGAACACCTCAAAATTACCGAAACATGTAACCTTCAGCTTAGGCGCTGCAACACGCGGTTCACCTACGGGTCTGCGGAGGTTATCAAGCGCTTCCCTCAGCGCGTTGTCATCTACGGGTTTGAGCAGATAAGCGCTGACATAAAGCCTGAGAGCGTCCAGCGCGTATTCTCTGTACGCCGTAACCATAATGATATTGATATCGGGATTCAGGCTTTTGACTGTCTTTGCAAGCTCCAGTCCGTTTTTGCCGGGCATATTGATGTCAAGGAACGCGATGTTTATGGAATTATTTTTTATCTGCTCAACGGCAGTGTCGTAGTCCTGTGCGAAAAAGAACACGTTATCATCTGAAGGAGTCACTCTTTCAACGGCAAATTTCAAATCATAGCGCATGCTCTTTTCATCGTCCGCTATAAGTATATTCAAATTCATCACTCCGGAAATCTTTTATTCGGGTATCACAATAACGGCGTGCGTACCCTTTCCGGGTTCGCTTTCAATGATAAGCTCACCCTTGCACATAATCTCTACCCTGTTTCTTGTGTTCGTAATGCCGACAGAGCTTTTCTCCTTATTTTTAAGCTCGTTTGTGTCAAAGCCTACGCCGTTATCCTCAACCGTCACAATCCGCTTGTTATCGTCTTTTTTTGTGGATATCCTTACGGTGCCCTTGCTTTGGCCGCTTTTAAATCCGTGATGCACGGCGTTCTCCGTTAAAGTCTGGATAGAAAACGGCGGAACTTCAAAATCTGTTTCCCGGATATCATATTCCACCTTTATTCCGTCTCCGAACCGCTTGGACTGTATAAGCAGATAATTTTTGACGATTTCAAGCTCCGCTTCAACCGAAATACAGTCCTCCTCCGTCAGATAATCCGTGATGCCCCTGAGATAATTTGAAAACTCGGACACCGTCTGCGCCGCGTCATTGGGAGCGGT
The DNA here is from genome assembly GCA_003520555.1 of Oscillospiraceae bacterium. Classification (GTDB taxonomy): domain Bacteria; phylum Bacillota; class Clostridia; order Oscillospirales; family Acutalibacteraceae; genus Ruminococcoides. Next base: position 2,407 of record DOUO01000008.1, on the reverse strand, counting down.
CAGGCACTGAAACCTGATAAGCGTAAGCGTATTGAAGATAAAATGCGGCTGCATTTGCCGGTTGACAAGCTTAAGCTTATCTTCGCTTAACTTCTTTTCTTTTTCAACAAGGAACTGAACGTAGCTTGCTTCATAGGAAACGAACAGAATTATTACGGATATAACTAACGCGATTGTCACAAAAGGCGTTTCCGGATTAAACAGCTTAATGATGATTCCGAACAAAGGCAAGGTCAAAAAGGAAACAACAGCGGCTCTTTCAATCGGCAACATGTATCTGCTGTATTGCAGCGCAACCGCAAGCGTCGTTAAAATACCGGTGAAGCCAATCAAGCTCGGCAGCCAAAAGAAGTACGGCATCCGCACAAAGTGGCTTGCGTCGTCTATATAGAAGATAAACGGGAATATTTCGTTGATAATCAGCATTACCGCGCCGAAAATAAAGATTCCCCATTCCACCAGCTCCCAATACAGCTTGAAGCCGCCGGAGCGTTTGTAGATGATTTGGGAAACATATTGCGCCGAAAGCGGAATAATCAGAAAGCTGAGAAAATACACGGCAAATGTTGACCATCTTTCGATGATATTTCCTGTTTGTGAAACGTTTCCGCGGAAAAAAACTGAAATTCCGTCGCATGTCATCAAAGCTGCCGAGCAAAGCATGGCAAGCATCAGCTTGCGTGAGCCCGATTTGTCAAAATGCCTTGTCAGAAGAATCGTAAGGGCTGCGATAAGACTGAAAAAAGCGCCCCAGATTTCGATAGAAAAATATATTATTTGAGGTAAATCCATAACCCGATTCCTTTCTTCCGGAAAACATAATCTTAATCTGATTATCCGCGCGGCAGGGGTAATTCTGCAAAAAACAGGCGACAAAAGAGAGTGCCGCCTGATGATATTTTGATAGATTTGTATAATAAACGCAAAATAAAACTTTATTTACACAATATTAGTTTTCTGCGTTTATTATAACATATATCGCACGACCTGACAAGACAATTCCGCAGTGTACACGGAATATTTCGGAGACTTTTTCCGAATAAAAAGGACATATCGACTTCTGCCGCCGGTATGTCCTGATTTGTATTTATTCTTCAGATTGGTCAAACTCGGTTAACACGAAAGAACTATATAAAATATTGTCGGATTATGCAAATTGTAAACGGATTAATCCGAGGCCGGTTTTACCATTCTTATCGTATTTATTTGTCCTGAGAAGCAAGCCATTCGGTAATTTTCGATTTGACGCCGTCAGGATTGTTCTGCGCGTCGGTTCCGGCGATAGCCAGAACTTCTTTCACGGAAGCGTTTGGTACAGCGGACTGAATTTTGCTTTGTGTTCCGGCGTTGCCGGAGCCTGCGTGCGTACAAAACGGAATTATTGTCTTTCCGCTGAAATCGTGACCTTCGAGGAAGGTGTAGCAAATCATCGGTAAATCGCCCCACCAAATCGGATATCCGAGATAAACAGTATCGTACTGACTGAAATTTGAAACTGTGTCTTTGATTTCGGGACGGGCATTATTGTTTTGCTCCTTCTTCGCAACGTCGGTCAGTTCCTTATAAGTCGTCGGGTAGTTGTCCTCCTTGGGCAGTATCTCAAAGCTGTCTGCGCCTGTTTGCGCGGCAATCATATCCGCAACAATAGCGGTATTGCCCTTTTCAATCACACCCACTTCATATTGTTCGCCTGCGCGTGAAAAATAAACGACAAGCGATTTGTTGCCGGCGGAAGTTTTGCCGCTCTCCGCTTTTGTCGCGTTAGTTTGAGTTGAGGATTTCGAGACGGATGTTGAGCTTTCCTCTGTTTGGTTATTTGCGGAGCAACCCGCAAAAGCGAAAACAAACGACAAAACCAGCAGTATTGTAATAAGTTTTTTCACAGCTATCCTCCGTTACGCTTTTTCAAACTCGGGACGCCAAGCAGCAAACTGCTCAAGCCGGTCGTCGGTACGGTAATAATATCGCTTACCTTTGTCGAGCTTCGCAATTTCAGCCATCTCCTCATCTGAAAGAGTAAAGTCGAGAATATTTAGGTTATCCCTGATGTGGTCGATGTTCTTACTGCCGGGGATAACGGCAAAGCCCATTTGTGTATGCCAACGCAGAATCACCTGAGCGGGCGTTTTTTGATACTTTTTTCCGAGCCTGACAAACACAGGTTCGTCCATAAGACTCTTGTCGCCGTGTCCGAGCGGATACCAACTCATCAAACGGATACCGTATTTATCAAGCGTTTCCCTAAGTTCGCTTTGAGTGAAGTACGGATGCGCTTCGACCTGAATAAACTGCGGTACGATTTCCCACTTATTCCGCAATTCCTCGATGTATTTACCCTCAAAGTTTGAGATGCCGATTGCTTTTGCCTTGCCTTCTTTATACGCCTTTTCAAGCTGACGGTAGCCTG
>DOUO01000162.1 GCA_003520555.1 Oscillospiraceae bacterium | reverse complement strand
ACGCCGTCGCTTTGCTTGATAATCGGCACGGCGTCAATAACAACCGCAACAGGCGGCGCGTCAAAAATAATGTAGTCATATTCCTTTTCAAGCCTTTTTATGATATCGGTCATGGAATCGCTGGACAAAAGCTCGGAAGGGTTGGGAGGAATTGCGCCGTAGCAAATGGCGGAAAGATTATCAATATGAGTGGACTTGATGATGTCGTCAAGCGCGCATTCGCTGTTAAGGCAGTTTGTAAGTCCCGGCGAGGGCGTAAGTCCCAGCGCAAGGTGAACGTGCGGACGGCGAAGGTCGGTTTCAACAAGTATAACCTTTGTGTCAACCTGCTGAGCCAGCGCCGAGGCGATGTTTACAGACGAAAGCGTTTTTCCTTCGCCTTTTGAGGAGCTGGTGAACACTACTTTTTTACAGCCCTTCTTAATGATTGAATAGTCAATATTTGTACGGGCGGTCTTGTAGGATTCTCTTATTAAAAAGTTAAGAGCTTCATTGTTAATTGACTGGTTTTTCTTTTTGCTTTTACCAAACATGGCTTACCTGACCCCCTTTTCATTATTTTGCGCTTTGTCCGCTTCGGATTTTTGGTTGTTTGCAAACTCCGGAATTGCCGCAAGCACGGGCAAGCCGCATAGCACGGTCATTTCCGAGTCATACTTAATCTTAACGTCAAAATAATCCTTGGCAAATACAATTATCAGAGTTATCAGTATGCCGGCGACAAAAGCGATAATAGCGTTGCGCATCGGGTTTGGCGATGTAGGAGCCTTCGGAAGCTGAGCTTCGTCAACTATCTTAAGGCTTGCGTTGTTTTCAAACTGCTCCTTAATTGTTTGCGGAGCAACCTTGGCAACCGCGTCGGCAATTGTTTTAGCGTCAATGGGGTCGTTGCAGGTAACCGTGGCCGTGAAAACCTCGGTGTCGTCAACCTCGGAGAAGGTTACGTTCTTTTTCAAATATGAAGCGCTGTACTTGTCGGGAAGCTCCTTGGCGACCTTTGAGTAAAAATGGTTGGAGTTTAAAACTTCAATGTAGGTCGCAACCATTTTTTGCGCGTAGTTATGTGAATTCAGCTCATCATAGCTGGTCTTTGCGTTGTTTTGCGTGTTTACATACAGCTTAACCGTAGAATTGTATGTGGGCTCAATAAGCAAACTCGTTGCCAAATACGCTCCCGCGCCCGCTATAATAGCTACAACAAGCACAAGAATGATATTTTTCTTTATAATACCCAGCATATCCTTAAAGGAAAATTCCATGTGAATGGTTCACTCCCAAATGATAATTTTTGCGCTGAAAACGCATTATTAAACTCATTATACACTAAAATTTTCGGTTTTTCAATTAAATATATTAATTATCTGAATTTTTATATATATTATGCTAAAATACAAAATATTTCAGTCAAAAAATAGTGCGTTATTCAGAGTTTATTTAACCCGTAAAATTCACGGCAATTATCCGCGGTAATATCCAGCAGGTTTTGGATTGATGAAATTTTACGTAAAGCGGCAATCTTTTCCGCGGCGTAAATTATCATCGAGCTGTCGTTCCTTTTTCCTCTGAACGGCACGGGCGCCATGTACGGCGCGTCGGTTTCAAGCAGCAGCCGGTCAATCGGGATTTCCCTTGCCACGTCAATGCTGTGACGCGCGTTTTTAAAGGTCACAACTCCACCCAGGCTTATATAGCAGCCAAGCCTGACTGCCTCGCGCATAAGTTCAACGCTGCCGGAAAAACAATGCACAAGCGCCTTCGGCCTGTACTTGCGCAGCAGGTCAAAGGTATCGCCGTGAGCTTCGCGGTCATGAACCACAAGCGGCATGTCAAGCTCAAGCGACAGCTTGATTTGCTCCTCAAAAATCCGCTTTTGAAGCGGCTTCGGGGTGTCCCAATGGTAGTCAAGTCCGGTTTCGCCTATTGCCGCAACCTTTTCGTGCCTTGTAAGCTTTTCAAGCTGTTCAAGGTAGTCGTCCGGAACGTCGTCCAGATTTTCGGGGTGAAAACCAACCGCGGCGTATATGTAGTCGTATTTTTCGGCAAGCTCAATAACGCTTTTTGCCGTTTTAAGATCAACCGCGTTGCATACAACTCCGCAAACTCCCTTTGAAGGAAGCTGAGCCAAAAGCTCGTCGCGGTCGTTGTCAAACCATGAGTCGTCGTAGTGCGCGTGAGCGTCGAAAATGTTGTTTAGGGTACTCATGAAATTTTCCAGCCCGCCGGCATGCTTTCGTCAACGGTCACAAGCTTAAGGCTGTCGCCCTCGCACGCGGAAAGAATCATGCCGCAGCTTTCAACGCCGCACAGCTTTACGGGCTTTAAATTTGCCACAAAAAGAATTTTCTTTCCGACAAGCTCCTCCGGCTGATAATATTGCGCTATTCCGCTTACGATGGTGCGTTCGGATTTTCCGTCAAAAATATTGAATTTAAGCAGCTTTTTGCTCTTTTTAACCTTTTCGCACGCCCTGACCTCACCCACGCGGATGTCGCATTTCGCAAAATCGTCAATGGAAATCTGAGGTGTTTCTTCCTCCTCAATTTCTTCAATTGACTTTTCGCTTTCGGCGTTAGCTTTCTGCATTGCCTCAACTTCCCCGTAGAACTTTTCGGGGTCAATTCTTACAAACAGCGGCGTCGCCTTGCCAAGCTTCGTGCCTGCTTTTGTCGCGCCGAAGCTCTCAAGGCTGCCGTAATCGGCGCACTCGCAGCTAAGCTGGCTTAAAATCGCCTTGTTTGTGTCGGGCATAAACGGCTGGATCAACACCGCGATATAGCGTATGCTTTCAAGCAAATTGTAAAGAACCGTACCCAAGCGCGCCTTGTTTGCTTCGTCCTTGGCAAGCGCCCACGGAGCGGTTTCGTCAATGTATTTGTTGCAGCGCTTAGCGAGGTTGATAACAGCCTCCAAAGCGTCGCTGATATGGAAAATGTTGATATTGTCGTCTACCTTTTTAACCGTTTCGAAGCAGAACGAAATAAGCTCCTCGTCAAGCTCGTCCTTTGCCGAAGGCTCCTGCACAATTCCGCCGAAGTATTTGTTGTTCATGGCGATTGTGCGGTTAACAAGGTTGCCCAGCGTGTTTGCGAGGTCAGAGTTAAAACGTTCAATGATTGTGTCGTAAGTAATTGAACCGTCGTTCGCGAACGGCATTTCGCTTAACAGGTAATAACGCACAGCGTCAACGCCGATAAGCTTGCAAAGTTCGTCTGCGTAAATAACGTTGCCGCGGCTTTTGCTCATCTTGTCCTCGCCGAACAGCAGCCACGGGTGTCCGTAAACCTGCTTAGGCAGCGGCTCTCCGAGCGCCATCAGCATAATAGGCCAGTAAATGGTGTGGAACCGCACAATGTCCTTGCCGATGATATGCACGTCGGCAGGCCAGTATTTTTTATACATTTCGCCGCTTCCGTCGGGGTCGTAATCAAGCGAAGTGATGTAGTTTGACAGCGCGTCAATCCAAACGTATACAACATGGCCGGGGTCAAAATCAACAGGAATTCCCCATTTGAAGCTTGTGCGCGAAACACAAAGATCCTGAAGTCCCGGCTTGATGAAGTTGTTAAGCATTTCCTTTTTGCGGCTTTCGGGATAAATAAAGTCGGGATGGCTTTCAATGTATTCCTCAAGCTGCTTCTGATATTTTGACAGACGTAAAAAATACGCTTCTTCCTTAGCGGGCTTAACCTCGCGTCCGCAGTCGGGGCATTTGCCGTCAACCAGCTGCGATTCCGTCCAAAAGCTCTCGCACGGCGTACAATAAAGTCCCTCGTAGCTGCCCTTGTAAATATCGCCCTGCTCGTAAAGCTTCTTAAAAATCTTCTGTACCGCCTTTTCGTGTTTTTTGTCGGTGGTGCGGATAAAGTAATCGTATGATGTGTTCAGTACGTCGCAAATTGCGCGGATTTCGCCGGCAACCTTGTCAACATACTCCTTGGGCGTGCAGCCCTCGGCGTTGGCGTACATCTCTATCTTTTGACCGTGCTCGTCCGTACCTGTCTGGAAAAAAACGTCGTAGCCCTGCATGCGCTTGTAGCGCGCAATGGCGTCGGTCAAAACAATTTCATAGCTGTTGCCGATGTGCGGCTTGCGCGACGTGTAGGCAATGGCTGTGGTAATGTAAAACTTGTCCTTTTTACACATGAGTAATTCCTCCTTAGTTTAGCAAATGAGCCTTAAAGTATAGTATATCAATTTATCCGTAAAAATGCAATATCAAAGGCATAATTTAACTCGGCACCGCGTATATTTTTAAAAATTACCCTTGACAATAAGCCGAAAGTGTGATAATATATAAAAGCTGTATCAAGCAGCGCAACTAAATATAGCGGGATAGAGCAGTTCGGTAGCTC
>DOUO01000152.1 GCA_003520555.1 Oscillospiraceae bacterium | reverse complement strand
TCCACAATGGGCTGAAGGGTCAGCGACGGCAAGCGAAAATTGGTAAAAGGTGTATCATAATCAACAATAAGCATATCCTCATACTGCGCTTGTTCTACGGCAAGGTAAGCGCGGGTGTGTTCCAGTTCCGTGGAAAACGGAATGGTGCTTTCGGTGGCTACGGCGTTGAAATTCTTGCGCAGATAGTTGGTGAAATCCATTGTGATTTGCTGAGCTTTTTGGGGATCGAGCCTGCAAAGACTGTAAATGCTCATTAAGGTGTTATAGATAAAATGCGGTCGCATTTGCAACACCATGACGCTGGCTCGCTCATGAGCGATTTCCTGTTGCTGCCTGACGATTTTCTGTTGTTGGCGGCGATCCTGCTCAATCTGATCGGAGAGGATGAAACTGTACATGGCCAGCGCAGAGAGAACGTAGCTGACGTCAATGAGCGGGAAAACGTCTATGAACAGATGTACGATCAGCGTAACCGTAATCGGCAGTATGGCAATGATGAAAGCGAGAAATACTTTGCGGGAAAGCTGTGTCCGACGTCGCATTGTGCCTATGAAATTAAGCAGCATAGCCACAATTATCGGTACAAGAGGAAGCCAGTAAAGGGAACCGCGAAAATACTGGTCGTCCGGTGTGATATACATGAAATCGTCGATGAACAGGGTGCTGACAAGCAGGGCAGCAAAAACTGCCCATAAAACGAGAACAGCGTGAAGGAGCTTGCTCGTGCGTATGTTTTCACCACAGCAATGCAGCAGATAAGCTGTCAGCATAAGCAGCGGCAGCGAGAGCAGCAGGGATTCCAGAAGCAGAAGGAAAATGAATACCGCTCTTGGAACGTTATAATATTGGAAAATCACCTCAATGATGTTTGACAGGCAGCCCAGCAGAAAAACGATGAAATAGCTCATAAAAAAGCGCCTGCTCCAGTGGTCAATTCCGGGAATGACAACGGTAAACCACAATCCTATAACGCTCAAAAGCAATGCTGCGCCAAATGTGGAAAAAGAAAGGAGTTCAACCCAGCTGTTCATTCGTCCTCACCTCTCAAAGAAAACGGATAGCGCAGCTTTTTTAGTTGCCTGTGGACGTCCTCCGTGATCAACGGCTTGACCATAAATCCACAGGCGTCGGTGCCCCATGCGTTGAGGGAATATTCGGGATATGCTGTCAGATAGACGACTTTTGTGCAGGGATTGATTTCAAGCAGCTCACGGCAGAGATCAAAGCCGCTGATCACGCCCATCTCTATATCCAGAAAAGCCAGATCGGTTCGGTGTTTTTTTGCGTATTCAATCGCTTCTTGCGGGCGGCTAAAGCTCGCTATGGCGGCGTTTGGCGCGACCTCCTCTAAAATCAGCTGATTGTAGGAGAGAATGACCTTGTTGTCGTCCACCATGATAATGTTGAAGGATTCGTTGATCTCAGCCGTGGCGGAGAGCAGTTTTTTGACGTCTACCCTCAGAACCTCGGCAAGACGGATAATCATGGCGGCATCCGGCAGCCGGCTGCCGCTTTCCCATTTGGAAATGGTAGCCTTGTTTACAAACATGAGGTTTGCAAGCTGACTCTGGGTAAGCCCCTTTTGAATTCTCAGTTTTCTTAATGTATCCGCAAACTGGATGTTCATGGTATCGGTACGCCTCCTTTTATGTCATTTATTATAGTCCAATACAATCGTAAACGCAAGATGGAAGGAAAATCATGGTTGGCATTCCGGCAACTCCACTTGAATTGCTCTGGAAAAGATGAAATAATAGAATTAATCAGCACCTTTGGGGGTATTTAGCAAAGGATGAATGCAGGCATGAGAGTGAGATCCCTCGAATCCCTGCAAAATATAGAAAGATTTCAGAAAGGAAAAAACTAATGAAAAAGAGACTTTTTGCATTGGCACTGAGCGCAGTATTGGTATTCAGTCTGGCGGCATGCGGAGGTCAATCCTCAGCAAACAACAGCACAACAACCGACGCTGCGACATCGACAACAGAAACATCAACAACTGCAAGCACCGGAGAAGCACCCGACTATTCCGACAAGGCTTGCTGGTATCAGCTTCCAGAAATCAAGAAGGACGTCGACACGTTCTTCGTTTATCCGACTGAATACATGGCTGCAAACGAAGGGGATCCCGATTTTGCTCCACTGGACAACGCCGAGATGCTTGAGGGCGTGAAAACCAACTACCCGATATTGGCAAGCGTCTACGAGGATTCTACCAATGTATTCATGCCATACTACCGTCAGGCAGGTATGATGTTCGCGGCGAAAGAAGCAAAGAAATCCGGTGACCCGCGCACAGCTTTTGCCACCGTTCCCTATGCCGACGTCACCGCCGCGCTTGACTACTACTTTGAAAACTGCAACAACGGACGTCCGTTTATTATCGCCGGTCACAGCCAGGGCTCGGGAATCGTAAGTCTTGTGTTGAAGGACTACTTCAAGGAACATCCCGATTATTACAAGCGCATGGTTGCGGCATATGTCATCGGCTTCTCTATCACGAAGGAATACCTCGAGGAAAACACACATCTGAAGTTTGCCGCCGGCGAGAGCGACACCGGCGTTATCATCAGCTGGAACACCGAGGGTCCGAAGAATGTGGAGGAAAAGTCTCCGAACGCCGTCGTGCTGCCGAATGCCGTCAGCATCAATCCCTTAAACTGGAAGCTCGACGACACGTATGTGCCTGCGAGTGCGAATCTGGGCTCGCTTGTTCTGGACGAAAACACCGGCAGGACCCGGATCTGTGACATCGGTGCGGATGCTCAGGTGATCCCCGGACGCGGCGTGATCCTGACAAACGCCAGGCATGAGCCCATGACCGGGGTGGACGATGTATTCGGCTCCCAGAGCTTCCACAACGGCGACTACACATTCTATTACAATAATATCAAAGANNCGCTGAACTGGAAACTCGACGAAACATACGCGCCGGCAAGCGAAAACCTTGGTTCGCGCGTTCTGAACGAAAAAACCGGCGAATATGAGATAAAAGACGTCGGGGCAGACGCAAAGGTCGTTCTCAATCGCGGCTCCGTACTGACGAACGCGAATACCGAGCCCGTCGGAGGCGACACCTTTGGTCCCCAGAGCTACCACAACGGCGACTACGCGCTCTTTTTCAACAACATCAAGGACAACGTGGCAAAGCGCATTGCGACTTACAAGGCAGAAAAATAATATTTAGCATTTGTTACGTTTTACCGTTCAAAATTTGCACTGCATAAAACAAAGAAAACACTGTTTTCTGCCGCGCTGAAAATGCTGATGGTGGATTAGGAAAATTTTACAGAGAAAAAAACAAAATGCTGCACCCGGTGGTTTTGCCGAGTGCAGCATTTACAGCATTTTAAAGATTTACGATAAATAATAAGGATGATAATTGATTTGCTGACATATTTATTTGGTGATTTGCAAATAGAACGCTTCGCGGCTGAACTTAGGCTTCGATTATGCAGAATAGCTAAATATAGGATAGTATATTTGGATTGCATGACAGTCGGAAATATGGTAGAATAAAAATGCCAAGTTAAATTTGATATTATTGGTTAGACAGAAAAAAGGAGAGATTTAAATGAAAAAGATCATTGCAATTCTATTATCGGCAATATCGGTCATATCCCTTGCTGCCTGCGCAAAATCAAATCAAGAAAACTCTGCTGCAAAGGATGATACCACACAGGCAACCGTTGTAGAAACAACAGCTGAGACCAAAGCGCCCTCTGTTGATGTCAGCAGCCTAAACTGGGTCAAGGGCGAGCTCAAATGCTACGACTATAAATATAAGGAAAAACCGTATTATTTATCCTACAGCTATCCCGATACCTTCAAGACCGCCACCGAATCCTACAGCGGATTTCAGTATTTCGGTTACTTCTATAATCCTTCCGACAATGAAGCGAAACCAAATAACTCACCCTACGGGCTGTATATCTATTTCGGACAGGGCAGCAACGGAGGTATGACAAAATCATCGCTGGAAGAGGATGCAAAGGGCGGCCTTAAGGAGCGCGACCTCGGCGGCAGAAAAGTGCTCTTCGCGGAGCTTTCACCCGACCCGAACACCGGCTCACATACATTTGCTTATTATCTGAGCTATGAGGAAGACGGATGGTCGCGCATATGGATACTTGTCAGTGATCCGGAAGCTGACGGCGAGTTCAGAAAGACCTTTGAAAAAAGCATGAGCTTTGATAAAAAATAAAGGTGAAACGGCGACAAACAGATTATTAAGTATACCGACAAGGCAATCCGAAATATTGCTGTTGTAATGTCCGATAATGACAACAGAAATATATGCCGATACAAATCAGCGCGGGTGAGAAAGGCTTACACTATTATTTAGCAAAATGAGAATTTTGACGGCATTGTTTTAGGTAAGCAGCCATAATCAGCGATAATCCGCAGATTCGCAATCATTAACAGTTATATATAGACAAACCGCCTTTGATTTGATACAATAGAGCTATAAAATCAACGGAGGGTTTAATATGAGCGTTATCGGAGAGCAAATTAAAAAATACCGATTGCAAAAAGGCTATACTCAGGACAGGCTCGGCAGGGATGTGGGAGTCACCACTCAGGCTGTTTCAAAGTGGGAACGCGGCAGCACCCCCGACGCCGAAATTCTGCCGCTTATAGCAGACGCGCTGGACGTCAGTATAAACGCGCTTTTCGGCAGAGAGGATCAGGATATACAGCTCACCATGATAAAAAAGCTCAGCACTATGCCGCGCGATGAGGCGTTTCGTTCCGCGTTTAATTATTGCTGGTCGCTTATTTTGGGACTTTCGGGTGAAGCGGATCTTGCGGAAAATTTTGCCGACATGTTTTACGGTCATTCCGAAAAACGAGATTTACGCCCGGATTATTTTGCCAAGCTGTTGTGTGACGAGGGCTTGGCTTTGGCTCGGATATCAAATGATTTTCGTCACTTTTTTCTGATGATGCGTCCGGATGACGATATTTTATCAAATTTTGAAAGTGAAGAAGCTATCCGCCAGGTTTTCGCGCTGTTTGCCGATAAAAAAATACTGAAAATCTTTTATTATCTTTATACGGTGTCCGACATACCTGTAACCGCGTCGCTTATCAGCAACGGAACCGGACTTGAGCTGCAGGACGTAGAACGCTGCATGAAGACGCTTTGCGACAAACAGATTGTGCATCCCATGAAAATAGCGTCCGTTGACGGTGAAATTAATTCCTATATTATCCGCTTTGAAACCAATGTACTGCCGTTGTTATGCTATGCGGATGGAATTGCCAAGGGCTCTCCGCATCCTGTTTTCGGTATATGTGATAGAAAAAAGCCGATTTTTTAAACCATTGGTTTATTCTTGCTCTTAATAATTTAATATAAATATAAACAGTTGCTTGATTTTTGTCGGGCAGCTGTTTTATTATATGGATATAACCTGACAGGAGGAATACTATGAAAAAACTAACAGCGATTGTATTAACCATTGTATTGACTGTTTTCTTTGCCGGCTGCGGGTCAAAGCCTGCCGAAAGCTCCGAAGCTTCTTCAACACAGGCTCAGGCACTTGCCGGAGATGTTAAGAGCAAGCTGGATGAAACATTGACCGGCGCCGGCTTCAAGGGTATTGTACAGATTACCGAGGGCGATAACGTGATATATGAGTATGTCAAGGGCAACGATGACAACAAAAAGCCTTTGACAATTGATTCTCCCATGCCGATTGGTTCCGTATCAAAGCAATTTTGCGCCGCCTGCATAATGTTCCTTTGCGAACAAAATAAACTCAGCACGGACGATACTCTGGATAAGTATTATCCAAATTATAAATACGGCAAAAAAATTACCATCAAAAATCTCCTTAATATGGGCTCCGGAATCGACAATTTTCTGGAGCTTGTGGATTCTTCCGAAGTCGGAGATGATGAATCGAAGAATATCGATTTGATAACTAAAGAAATATCTGAAGAAGAGCTCAGCTTTGAGCCGGGGAAAGATTATAGTTATTCTAACTCCAATTATTTTCTCCTTGCAAATATAGCTGAACAGGCAAGCGGAATAGCTTATCATAAATTCATCAAAGAACAGTTTTTTGAACCATTGGGAATGAAGCACACAGGCTTTGTTGAAGATTTGTCAAAGGATTCCGAGTTGGCGTCGGCAGTGTCCGTGGAGGAAATAAAGAAGGAATACGTTTATAATCCCGGTCTGACCAAGGGCGCCGGCGACATTGTGTCTAACGCGGAGGATATGAATAAATGGATGCGCGGACTCAGCGGAGGAAAAATATTGTCTGAGGAAGGATTTCGTCAGATGACTGAAAGCGTCAACCCGTACAGTACGGAGGAATACGGTTACGGATTGTGGCATATGCCGTACGGCGGCGTTGGTCATGTCGGACAAATTCCGCCGAGCTTCGCAGCGGTAGATTATATCAACACCGGGCGGAATATATATCTGTACGCGATGTCAAACACCGGCAAAGGAATGTCGTATGTACAGCAGTTGCCTCAGGAATTACTCAGCGTTATGTTTGAAAAATAATCTGTCAGACGCTTACGCAATTTGAAAATTCATTTGTTTATTAAAGTATATAAAGCATATAATAAGGAGAAACCGCAGTGAAAAAAATTATATCGGTGTTATTATGCGCGCTGATTTTTATTTCCGCGCTTACAGCCTGTGCGGACAACAAAGGAACATCCGAAAGCTCCGCGGCAACTCGGGACAGCGCCGCCGAGTCAAAACCCAAAGAGCCGAAGCTGCACACGCTGACAATCAGAACGGAAAAAAAGATTGACGAAATATCAGCCGTCTTTCTGAACACTTCTAACGGTAAAACCGCCGACGTTAAAATGAAGAAGAACGGCGGAGATGAAAACAATAATATTTTCAGCTGCGAAGCTGACGTCAACCTGTACAATATGGTTAGTGTGAAATACGGCGAAAAATCAAGCATGGACGTTGCGTTCAACAGCTTTGTCAGCGGCTGGAACCTTGAGGACGATTTGCTGCTTCCGTATGTTGCGGGCAAAAATCCCGTTTATGACCCCAAGCTTGAAACAAAGGTGCTTAAGTTTGACGGAAGGGACAAGCTTGTCTATATTTGGAAGCCGAAGGATTACGATAAAAACGCTGATGAAAAATACCCGGTAATCTATATGTTTGACGGTCAGAGCATTTTCACAATCGGCAAGGACAAGGGAATGGACAACGACGCGGTTTGCTGGAATGTTGCCGAACATGTTGAAAGCATGATGGAGGCCACAGGCAACAAAGCAATCGTCGTAGGTATTGAGAATAACGATTTCTACAGATGGGACGAGCTGGTTCCCGATTTGGGCGAAATCAATACGAAGGATAAGCCCGAAGGCGCCAAAGAAGAGGATTTGTCAAAAAAACGCGGTTCCGACTTCGCAAAATTCGTCTGCGACACCGTTATGCCGTATGTAAACGAAAACTATAATGTTTATACCGACCCTCAGCACACCGCTTTGGCAGGCGCTTCACTGGGCGGACTTGAAACATTTTATACCGTGCTGTCTTATCCCGACAGGTTCGGTACGGGCGGTGTTATGTCGGCAACACTTGATATGTATGCCGAAAAGGAATGGAATGAGTTTTTAAAGGATAAAATGAATATGGAAAACGCGCCGTTCCTTTATTTCTACGCCGGAAAATATAACGGCGACAACGGCGACGCGTCTCAGGATATTTACAACAAGCTGATTGAAAACGGATACGCCAAGGATAAGCTCGTGTTCAGCAAATATGAATCGGGAGATCACATGATTGATTATTGGAGAAGTATCTATCCCGAATTTTTGGAGGCGGTTTACACACATAATGTCACCGGGCTGGAGTACGCCGTACCCGTTAAGTATAAGGACACCTCCGACCCGTTGAAGCAGGCGCTCGAGGATTTGGATATCAATCCCGACGACATCGTTCCCGGTTATATTTATTATGACAACAGCGAAACAAAATGGGATGAGGTTTACGCCTATTGGTGGGGCGGAATGGCGTTCAACAGCTTCACCGGGGAACCCTATTATTTTGCCGAGTGGCCGGGCTTTAAGATGGAACAGGTTGACAATACCGATATTTATCGCGTTAAAGCTCCGTGGGGAAATACGGGAATCATTTTTGACTCGGGAGTGACCGACAGAGAGGTCGCCGAAGGCAAGGACGCGTTTCAGACGACCGATTTAAAATACAACAATGATTTGATAGGTAAGGTATATAAAATTGATATGTCGGAAAGGCCCAAAGCCGATCCCGGCGCAATGAAGTCAAAACGCAGATATTCCGCCGGAAAATGGTCGGACTATTCACCCGAAAAGTAAACGCCGGCGCAACGCCTTATGCGTAAAAAAATTGTATAGTAAACAGCCGGCGAATCAATACGCTTGATCCTCCGGCTGTTTTTATAGATAGATTATTATACTTTCGGAATAGTTATATTTACAATTGTTCCGCCGCCTTAGCGTGGCGCGACGGTCAGTTTTCCCTTGCGCATCATTCAAAGGCGTTTTCAAAATTTGCGCCTTGTAAATCATAAAATGATAAATCGCGCGCCGGGCACCTCCGATTCAATGTTTTTTATACATCGGCTCAACGCCTGCTGCGATATAAACAGGCTTTCGGCAGCTTTGGAAATGCTTTTGTGCCTTGCCGTTTCGATAAAGTATTCGATATGCTTGAATTCCATATAATCACCTCTGCTTTTTTGAGTATTTGTATTTTCTTACACGGCTTCCTGTAATCAGTATAGCAACACAAACCCGAAAGGTCAAGGCGTGTATTATATGACCGTTGAGGTTTTTACATGCGGATAA
>DOUO01000066.1:5340-8889 GCA_003520555.1 Oscillospiraceae bacterium | reverse complement strand
AAGAAAAGTCCGAGCAGGAGCCGCTTAAAATCTGGGGCAGGGTTGAAAACGGCGTAATCGTTAACACCGACGACATTTCAATCACATCGCAGTGTATCCGCGTTCCCGTTTCGGACGGTCACACAGCGGCTGTGTTCATGTCCTTTAAGGAAGGCGTTAAAAAGCCCTCGGTTGAAGAAATTATTGACATTTGGCAAAATTACAAGGGCAGAGCTCAGGAGCTTAAGCTCCCCAGCGCGCCCGAGCATTTCCTGCATTACTTTACTGAGCCCGACCGTCCGCAGATTAAATCCGAACGTAATCTTGAAAACGGCATGGCTGTTTCTGTGGGCAGACTCAGAGAGGATACACAGTATGACTACAAGTTTGTTTGTATGTCGCACAATACGTTAAGAGGCGCTGCAGGCGGCGCTGTATTGCTCGCCGAGCTGCTTTGCGCCGAAGGTTATATGGATTGAAACTAATAGTAACGGAGGCAGATTATGGCAGACCACATTTTTACCGGATCGGGCGTTGCGATTATAACCCCGATGAATTCGGACGGCAGTGTAAACTATGACGTGTTCGGGCAGCTGCTTGAATTCCACGTTGAAAACGGAACAGACTCAATTATCGCCTGCGGAACAACAGGCGAAGCCGCCACGCTTTCCGAAAAAGAGCACTGCGAGGTGCTGGAGTTTGCAGCAAAAAAAATAAACGGCAGAATTCCCGTTATCGCCGGTACAGGCAGCAACGATACTTCAACAGCCGTTATGCTTTCAAAGGAAGCTCAAAAATCAGGCGTAGACGCAATCCTTTCCGTAACGCCTTACTATAACAAAACTTCTCAGACAGGACTTGTAAAGCATTTCAACGTAATCGCGGACGCTGTTGACATCCCCGTTGTGCTTTACAACGTTCCTTCAAGAACAGGATGCAACATTCAGCCGAAAACCTGTCAGGAGCTCAGCAAGCATCCCAACATCAAAGCCATCAAGGAGGCAAGCGGCAACATTTCCCAGGTCGCTTTAATCCGTTCGCTTTGCGGCGACAACCTTGACATTTACTCAGGCAACGACGACCAGACAGTACCGTTTATGTCGCTCGGCGCTTTGGGCGTAATCTCTGTTTTCGCAAACATCTGTCCTGCCGAAATGCACAAGATTTGTCAGCTCTGCCTTGACAATAACTTTGCCGAGGCTCAGAAGCTTCATTTCCATTATCTTGAGCTTATGAATATCATGTTCAGCGACGTTAACCCGATTCCCATAAAGACCGCAATGAATCTTTACGGCTTCAACGTCGGCGAATGTAAGCTTCCGCTTGTTCCGATGAGCGTCGCGGGCTATCATGATTTAAAGGACTGCCTCGCAAAGTATGATTTGCTTGATAAAATCTGATTAAATATATAAGGGAGCGACGCGCGTCACTCCCTTAATTTCTAAAATAAAACAGGGGGAAGTTAAAATGGTAAATGCGGCAATTGTCGGCTGCAACGGAAAAATGGGCTGCTTCGTAGCTCAGGCAATTGAGGAAAACAACCGCGCTGACACGGTTTTCGGCGTTGACGCGTTCGGTGAAAGTAAGTATGATTTTCCGGTATACAAAAGCTTTGAGGAAGCCGAGCGTAAGCCGGACGTAATAATTGATTTTTCAAACCCGTCCGCGCTTGACGGCATGCTTGATTTCGCGCTCAAAAACAGCGTGCCTTGCGTTATATGCACCACGGGCTATTCAGCCGGGCAAATCGCGAAAATTAAGGAAGCTTCAAAGCAAATCGCGGTGTTTTATTCCGGAAATATGTCGCTCGGAATCAACCTCTTAATCGCGCTGTCCAAGCAGGCGGCAAAGGTACTCGGGCAAAGCTTTGACATTGAAATTGTAGAAAAGCACCACAACCTTAAGGTTGACGCGCCCAGCGGCACCGCGCTTATGCTTGCCGACGCGATTTCGGATACGCTTGAAAACGAGCCGCAATATGTTTACGACCGCCATTCTTACCGCAAAAAACGTTCAAAGAACGAAATCGGTATTCATTCGGTACGCGGCGGAACAATTGTAGGTGAACACGAGGTTATTTTTGCCGGTCACGACGAGGTTGTTACCCTAACTCATCAGGCGCAGTCAAAGCAGGTGTTTGCGGTCGGAGCTGTTAACGCGGCTGTGTTCCTTGCTTCGCAAAAGCCCGGAATGTATGACATGAGCAAAATGCTTGAGTCTCAAATATAAACATTTTCAAATCGCAGCGTCTTTCGGCGCTGTGATTTTTTTCACCTTTTTTACCGCCTGCATAATATGTAGCGAGGGATAATCAAAACAGTAAAGAAAAAGGTGAAAACATGAACAATAATCTTATACTTTTTCCGTCCATGACAGCCGTGCTTAAGGCAAGAGAGATTCTTCGCAGGCAGGGAATCAGCTCAAGGGTAATCCGCACTCCCGCCAATTTGCGGCGGCGTTCCTGCGGGTACAGCCTGCTTGTAAGGAGAAGCTTTGAGGACGCTGTAAGCTTAATCAAGACCGGAAAAATCAGGACGGTGGGCGTAGCCGCCGTTGATTTGTCTTGATATATTTTGATAACGGAGCCACAACCTTCCCAAAACCGCGCGCGGTAGTAAACGCCGTTGCAAACGCCATGCTCAGCTACGGCGCAAATCCCGGCAGGAGCGGTCACAAAATGTCCGTTAAGGCTTCCGAAATAATGTATTCCTGCCGTGAAAACGCCGCAAGGCTTTTTGATTTTGACAAGCCCGAAAACGTGATTTTTACTCTGAACTGCACTCAGGCTCTGAATACGGTTATCAAAGGCACGCTTAAAAAAGGCGACCACGCCGTTATTTCGTCGCTGGAGCATAACGCGGTTTTGCGCCCGGTTGAGGCGCTTAAAAGCAGGGGAGTCACCTATTCGACAGCCAAGGTTGTTGAAGGCGACGACGACCAAACCCTTAATAATTTCCGCAACGCGCTCAGAGAAAACACAAGGCTTGTAGTCTGCACACACGCTTCAAACGTGTTCGGAATACGCCTTCCGGTTGAGCGCATAGCCGCGCTATGCCGCATTTATAAAATTCCGTTTTGTCTTGACGCGGCTCAAAGCGCAGGCGTTTTGCCGATTTCTCTTAAAAACTCCTGCATAGATTACCTCTGCGCTCCCGGTCACAAGGGGCTTTACGGCCCGATGGGTACGGGACTGTTGATAATCAACAGTGAAAATTCGCCGAAAAGTCTGATTCAGGGCGGTACGGGCAGCCTGTCCTCAGACCGTGAACAGCCCGGAATTTTGCCTGATAAATTTGAAAGCGGAACGCCTAATCTGCCCGGTATAGCGGGGCTTAACGAGGGAATCCGCTTTGTTGTTAACCGCGGAGTTAATAACATACAAAGGTATGAAATAAAGCTTGCGCGGACGCTATATGACGGACTGAAGAAAAACCGGGAGGTTAAGCTTTATACCGCACGGCCCGAAATCGACTCTCACGCGCCCGTAATTTCCTTTAACCTTAACGGCCGCGACAGCGAGGAAATCGCCGCTCTGCTGAACGACAGGTTTAACATTGCCGTCAGGGCAGG
>DOUO01000066.1:0-5199 GCA_003520555.1 Oscillospiraceae bacterium | reverse complement strand
TTCCGACGAGGCGCAAATCCGCGCGTTTGTAAACGCCGTAAATAAAATTTCTAAAAAAGCATAAAAAACCTTGCAATCAACTACTGATTTGTGGTAAAATAAAAACGGAGAATAGCAAAAACAAGGAAAGGAGTATGAGCGTGGAATTTTTTGAAAATATTATTTCCATTCTGAAAACCATACAGGTTCGCGACGTTATTGATATATTGGCAATTGCGCTGTTAATTTTCGGAGTTTTGCGGCTTTTCCGTGAAACCCGCGCTATTCAGCTCCTTAAGGGCATACTGTTAATGCTCCTTGTTTATTTTATTGCTTCAATCGCCAATTTGGTAATGCTGTCGTCGCTGCTCAGGATTTTCTTTGAAGCGTCGGTTGTAATTATCGCCATCATCTTTCAGCCCGAAATCCGCAAAGCGCTGGAGCAAATGGGCAGAAACAACACGTGGCGGCGGTATTTTTCTGCATTTACAAAAGCGAAGCCCGGCGAAGAACTTGAAAACTCCGTCAAAAAGGCAATTGTTGACGCGGCGGACACTTCGGTGCTGTTTTCCCGCTCGCGCACGGGCGCGCTCATTGTTTTTGAGCGCGAAACCATGCTTTCCGACATAGCGGCAACAGGCACGGTGTTAAACGCCGAAACCTCTGTCGCGCTGTTCGGCAATGTATTTTTTAACAAAGCGCCGCTTCATGACGGAGCAAGCATAATCCGCAACGGCAAGCTTTATTCTGCGGGCTGCATACTTCCGCTGACAGACAACCCCAACGTAGACATCAACCTCGGCACCCGCCACAGAGCGGCATTGGGCATGAGCGAGCAAAGCGACGCTGTTGTTTTGGTAGTCAGCGAGGAAACAGGCGTTGTTTCGCTTGCGGTAGGCGGAAACCTTGAGCGTGATTTAACCCGTGAAGCGCTTATAAAAAAGCTTAATATGTACTTGCTCGGACAATTTGACAACGCCGAAAAATCAAAGCTCTTCAAAAGAGGGAGGAACAAGCAATGAAAAAGAAATCCCTCTCTCAAAAAATACTGTTTAACAATCAAATCATGCTCGTGCTGTCCGTAATCATCTCCATCTCGATTTGGGTGTATATGAGCATGGGCTCAAGCAACGACACCGTAGTTACAATCAACGACGTGCCCATTCAGGTTTCGCTTCCCGAAGAAGCGGTAAATATGGGACTCCACTCGTATTTTGCCGACCAGCAATCGGGCTACGCTTCCGTAACCGTCACCGGCAACCGTAAGCTTCTCGGTTCCATCACAAAGGACGACTTGGTTGTAACAGCTAACGCAAGTAACGTTGACCGCGCCGACACCTTTAATCTTGCGGTTTCGGCGGATAAAAATTCCTCTATAAACAGTACTTTTCAAATAACAAACTGCACGCCTTCAAAGGTTACGGTAAAAATTGACACCGCGTCCAACAAGGATTTTAAAATAACCCCGAAGTTTAAGTACAGCGCCAAGGACGATTACTACGCTTCTGTTACCTTTGACAACGATACCGTTTCCGTTTCCGGCCCCAGCGAAAACATCCGAGCTATCAGCAAGGTTTGCGCCGTAGCCGAGGATATGGAAAATCTTGAGTCAAACAAGGAAGTTCACGCAAGGATAGTGTTGTATGACGAGCACGATACCGAGCTGTCAAAAAGCTATCTTACGCTGTCGTCCGAAACGGTCAAGTGCACAATCAAGATAGATCCGAAAAAGACCGTTCCCGTCAAGGCAACGTTCAAGAACAAGCCGCAGAGCTTTGTCCTGACTGATGAAAACATGAAAATAGCTCCCAAAGAGGTCAGCGTTGCCGGTTCTCAAAAAGATTTAGACACCGTGTTCTCTGTTTCGCTTGATGAAATTGACTTCGCTACTCTTGAAAATAAAAAGTATGACATCGATTCCCTTAAGCTAAGCATACCGAACGGCTGCAAGGTAATTGACAATAATTCGGTAATCGACGTCACAATTGATTTCAGGAAGCTTTCGCGCAAGACAATTAATGTGGATAAATTTAAGGTTAATAATCTTTCCGACGACTTTAAAAGCAGCGTCAGCACCAATAACCTTAACGTTACCTTTATAGGAAGCAGCGATGATTTGAAATCGCTCAGCGCGGATAAGATAACTGCGGTAATCAACGCTTCGGAATCAAACGGAAACACCGGCTCTCAGGAGCTTCCGGTGACCTTTGATTTAGGCGACAACAAAACCTGCTGGGCGTTCGGTTCGTACCTTGCAAGCGTAATAATTGACAAGAAATAAAAAACAGGAGCGTTTGAGCTCCTGTTTTTGTTTTATAGTCTGATTCTTGTACGGCTTCTGTTTTTACGGTTGATTTTCGCTGTGTCCATGTCGTCGTCGTTATGGTAACAAACGCTTTGTACCAGGCCTATGCAAATCATTGTGCTGAGCGCCGAGGTGCCGCCCGCGCTGAACAGCGGCAGGGTGATTCCGATAACAGGCAGAAAGCCAAGCACCATGCCGAGGTTTATAATAGTCTGCGAAGCAATAGTTGCGAACACGCCCGTGCAAATGTACCTTCCGTCGCTTTCGTTGGCGTTCTTCGCGTCAATTATCAGCCGTATAATAATTCCGAACAGTATCGCCATAAGTATAAAGCAGCCGATAAACCCAAGCTCCTCGCCGGCGACGGTGAATATAAAGTCGTTTTCCTGCTCCGGCACAATTCCGTATTCAACGCGCGAACCGTTGTAAAGTCCCGTGCCCGTCAAGCCTCCGCTTGCCATGCTGATTTTTCCCTGAAACTGCTGCCAGCCGTAGCTGGTCACGGCGTTTCCGTCAAGGTCAAACAATGCCAAAAAACGGTTGCGGTGTTCGTCGTTTAAAAAGAAATTCCATATAATCGGAATGCCAATCAGCATTAAAATTCCCAGTATTATGAAATATCTCAGCTGTACACCTGCAATAAACGACATAATCAAAAATATAAACGCGAAAATAAGCACCGTGCCGTCGTCGCCCTGAAAATGAATCATCAGCATCGGTACAGCCGCGTGAATCAGCAGCGACAAAACCGCGGGAAAGCTTTGAATAAGCTTTTTTTCGTTTAAAAATGAAAGATGCTTGGAAAATGTAATTATAAAGCAGATTTTTATGAATTCGGACGGCTGAACCGTAAAGCCGCCCGGCAGCTCAAGCCAAGCCGTGTCGTCGGTACCGTTTATTGTAATGCCGAAGAAAAACACCAGCAGCGCGAGAACAAAGCCGATTGCGGCGGCAATGTACCATTTTTTCAGCAAAAACCTGTAGTCCGCGTTGGCAATCAAAAGCGCCGAACCCGTGCCGAGCAGCACCGCGGCAATTTGTGGTCTGAGGTAATTGTATTCTCCTGAGCGCTGCATGCTTGAAATCAGCAAAAAGCTGTAAATAACAGCGGATACGGTCAGCAGCCAAAGCCAAATATCTGTTTTACGTATAAATTCAGTAATCGAGCTTTTACCCAAATATAACGCCTCTCAAAAGTTTTATTCATATTTATTATATTAAATTCTCGCTATAATATCAATAGAGAATAATACAATTATTTTAATTTGCTATAATATAACCTGAAAAATAATGCACGGAGGTGCTCAATTTATGTTAACTGATATCGAAATCGCTCAGCAGGCCGAGCTTCTGCCAATCAAAGAAGTTGCCGCTCAGCTCGGCATAACCGAAGACGAGCTTGAGTTTTACGGAAAGTACAAGGCAAAGCTTTCGGATGAGCTCAGCGCGAGGCTTCAGTCAAATGCCGACGGCAAGCTTATTCTTGTTACCGCCATCAACCCTACCCCCGCAGGAGAGGGCAAAACCACCACAACCGCCGGTTTGGGACAGGCTATGGCAAAAATCGGAAAAAAAGCGGTAATAGCATTGCGTGAACCTTCGCTTGGTCCCGTTTTCGGAATCAAGGGCGGAGCCGCGGGCGGCGGATACGCTCAGGTGCTTCCCATGGAGGACATTAACCTTCACTTTACGGGGGACATGCACGCAATCACTTCGGCAAATAACCTTTGCTGCGCCATGCTTGACAACCACATTCAGCAGGGCAACGACCTCGGTATCGACCAAAGAAGAATCCTTATTAAGCGCTGTCTTGACATGAATGACAGAGCTCTCAGAAATATTGTAGTCGGTCTCGGCGGTAAGGTTAACGGCGTTCCGCGCGAGGATCATTTTATAATCACCGTTGCCTCGGAGGTTATGGCGATTCTCTGCCTTGCTTCCGACATCGAGGACTTAAAGCGCAGACTCGGAAATATTTTGGTTGCCTATAACTACGGCGGCGAACCCGTTTATGCCCGTGATTTGCAGGCCGACGGCGCGATGACCGCGCTGCTGAAGGACGCCATCAAGCCCAACCTTGTTCAAACGCTTGAAGGCACACCCGCAATCATGCACGGCGGACCGTTTGCCAATATCGCTCACGGCTGCAACAGCGTAAGAGCCACAAAGCTTGCTCTTAAGCTCGGCGATTACTGCATTACCGAAGCCGGCTTCGGTTCCGACCTCGGCGCCGAAAAGTTCCTTGACATTAAATGCCGCTATGCCGGCTTAAAGCCAAACGCGATTGTTTTGGTTGCCACCTGCCGCGCGCTTAAATATAACGGAGGCGTTCCGAAGGCAGAGGTTGGCGCCGAAAACCTTGATGCTCTTAAGAAGGGCATAGTAAACCTCGGCGTGCACATTGAAAACATGAGAAAGTACAACGTGCCCGTTGTTGTCGCAATTAACCGTTTCGGCACGGATACCGAGGCCGAGCTTAAATATATTGAGGAATACTGTCGTGAAAAGGGCGCTGACTTTGCGCTTTCAGACGTGTTCGGCAAGGGCGGCGAAGGCGGAATCGAGCTTGCCGAAAAGGTTGTTGAAGCCTGTGAAAAGCCCTCCGGCTTTGAACCTATATATCCGCTTGACCTCACCGTTAAGGAGAAAATCGAGGCGATTGCAACCAAGATTTACGGAGCCGCTAAGGTAAATTACACCACGGCTGCCGAAAAGGCAATTGCCGAGGTTACAAAGCTCGGCGGTGACAAGCTGCCCGTTTGTATTGCAAAAACCCAGTATTCGCTTTCGGATAATCCGGCCTTGCTCGGTGCTCCGAGGGATTTTGAAATTACGGTAAGAAACGTATCGCTTTCAAACGGCGCGGGCTTTGTGGTTGTTTATACAGGCGACATCATGACCATGCCCGGTCTGCC
>DOUO01000021.1 GCA_003520555.1 Oscillospiraceae bacterium | reverse complement strand
TGTTACAGAACCCGTTACAGAGCCTAAGTTTGAAGTTAACGTTGCTTCATCACCCACAACATGGGTTAAGGGTACAACAGAACCCGCTCAGTTCGTACTCGAAGTATTTGAAGGAACAAATCCCGAACTCCTTAAGGATAAGTTCGATGGCGTAAAGGTTAACGACATCGATGTTCCCGCTGATAACTACACAGTAACATTTGATTCCGAAAAGGGCACACTTACAGTTGCAGTAAGTCCTAAGTTCATGGACGATCTCGGAGACGGTTCCAACCAGTTCAAGTTTGTCTTTGGCTCAACTGAAGTTGCAACAGATGTTAATGTAGTAAACGCTGCAACAGAAGAACCTACAACAATCGAACCCACAACAACACCCGACGCTACATCAGCTACTGACGCTCCCGCTTCACCTGATTCAACAAATGATTCAACAAGCGACAGCGCCAACGGTAACGACGGCGGAAACGGTGCAGTTCAGACAGGTAATGCTTCTATGGCAATCATTATCCTCTTAGTTCTTATCTCTGCAACCGGCGCTATCTTCTTTGCTCGCAAGAGAGTAAAATAATTTAGCTTGTTCCAAGTTGTGACATTCGAAAAAAATAAATCTTGATTTTTCACCCTCCGGTAATCCGGAGGGTGTTTTTTTGCTCCGAAATTCCGTAATTATTACAAAAAATTCATAGTTTATTCACACGGTTTTCGTTGAAATTATTTTCAGAATGTATTATAATAATACGAAGAGAACGATATTTCCGAGGTATAAGTTATGAAAAAGGTATTCAGCATATTAACCGCGACATGCGTAATTTTATCTTTATTCGCAATTTCGGGCGTTTGCGCTCACGGCGCGGACGAGCTAACCGTTAATTCCAAAGCAAAGGCAAAGGTAGGCGACAGAGTCAAGTATGTTCTTTACCTTGCCGATACCGAAGAAGAAATTGAAGGCTTCCAGATGGAGCTCAATTACGACCCGGAATTTTTGGAAACCGATTCCGAAAAGATAAATTTTCCCGAAACCGACGCCGTTGTTAAAAATATTGTTAACGGCGAAGTATTAATGAATTGGACTAACGTTTTCAATAAGCTTAATTTCTCGACAAAAAAAGAGTTCTTTGATATTGAGTTCACCGTTAAAAAGGGCGGCGAAACCGAAATTTCAAAATTTGTAAAAGAAATTTACGGCGACGATATGACTTATCTTAAGAGCTACACCTGGACTTATGATTTAAAGATTAACGATGAACCCGTAATAGTAAACGAACCGCCCGTCATCACCTCAAAGGATGAGGTAGTAAAGGCAAATCAGGGCGCGTATATCAATTTCCTTGACGGAAAGGGTGAAAAAAATTCACCTCTCAAGGATGACCATCCCGCCGTAACCGACCCTGACAGCGCGCTTCTTAAAAACCGCGACTCCGCGGCGGAAAATCACGTAGGCGAGACCTTTACGGCAAATCAATACGGCACCTACATTCAGGACGTTACCCGCTATGTTGACAAGGACAATCCTCAGGGCGGTTTCCCGGTTTGGATAATCGGAATTATCTCCGTGGTTGTAATTGCCGGATTTGTGGTCGGCGCAATAGTTATTTCTAAGAAAAAGCATTAAAAACTAACAATACTCTATGTTAATCTTTGTTGGTTTTTTCTATTAAATTATTATTATTTCTACTTGATTTTTAAAATATAATATTATATAATTAGTTATAACCGTTTAAAACGGAAATATATTGGAGGAAAAAAAGATGAAGAAAGTTTTAGGCATTCTTTTAGCAGGCGCTATGGTTGCTTCTGTTGCGGCTACAAGTCTTGTTTCCGCAGGCGCAGTAAAGACAAACCACAGCAAGTACACTCCTTCAGCCGGCACAGAAACTTACAAGTATTATTTCGCAATGCCCGGTTGCTGGATTAACGATTCTACTAAAGATAACAACGACGCTGCCGGTTGCTACTGGTGGGACGCTACCGATTCACCGGGAGATAAGTTCTCTAACGGCTGGCCCGGTTACGAGATGGATAAGGAAGCCGCCGCTGAAAATCTTTACAGCATCAACGCTCCCCGTGACGCTGCAAACGTAGTTTTCAGCAACTATCTTGACGGCGGTATGGACAGCTCACTGCCCGTATTCGCGGAGGCTCTCCAGTGCAAGAACTCTTCCGCTGAGTTCTACTGCGAAGGCGACAGCAAATATTATTCAGAGAAATTCTGGAAATATATGTGGTCTCTTGCTCAGCAGAAAGCAGGCATCAAGGAAGATAACGAAAACTTTGACGCTACATATGAGTATATTCTCGCACATCCCGAGGTAGTAGACTTTACTCCCGAATTTGGTGACAACGGTAAGATGTTCTTCTCCGAGACAGACCTCGAGTTCGGTCTTTCAATGAGATTTGACAACATGATTTGGATTGTTGACCTTGATCCCTCTAAGATTGAGTACATCAATCAGGATCTTATCCCCGGCGGTAAGCCCGCGTTCTCAGGCGAATGGTACTTCATGTACGGTAACGGCGAATACGGCATGTGGCCTACAAAGGCTCTTGCTCTTGAGCAGTCGGGCGTTACTCAGAACGAGGACGGCACATACACAGTTCCCGAAGGCGGCAAAATTGACGAGTACGGCACAGTATATGACGCTGACGGTTATGTAGTTGTCGGTAACTACACCGGCAAGTACTATCAGGATAAGGTAGCTCCCGAAGCTCCTTCAAAGCCCGCTGAAACAACTGCTCCCGCTACAACAGTAGCTCCCACAACAGTTCCCGGTCCTGACAACAACGACGCTGATTCTTCAACAAGCGACTCAACTCAGGATACACCCGCTTCAGAGAGCGGCTCTGATAACAACGCTATCCAGACAGGCGCTGCTTCATTTGCAATTGTAATGCTTATTGCGGCTGTTGGTGTTGTAGTAGCTGTTTACTTCAAGCGCAGAAAAACCAACTGATTATTAAATCGGTAATTTAGGCACTCTCATTTGAGGGTGCCTTTTTTTCGGCTGAAATCTAAAATACTTGATTTTTACGGTGTTTTGTAGTATACTAACCTTGAATAAGTATATCTCTTGGAGGATATCAATGTCTAAAAGACTTTTCAGTTCATTTATAGTCTTGATTATTCTTAATATTATAGCGGTACATTCCTTGGTCAGCTTTTCCGCGGCTGAGGCGGAGGATTCCGTAATTGCCGATTCTTCGCCCGAAACAACGTCCGCTCAGTTTAATACCGATTCAACCGATAACGGCACAAACCCTTCCGCGGAGTCAACGGTTCAGCCTACTACCTACGTCAAACCGCTGAAGTTTCCTTCGCTTTCGGTCAGCGCGATTTCCAATTTTTTCGGTAAGGCAAACGCCGACTATAATCAATACACCAGGGAAGTCACCTTAACATATTATTTCAAGGCTTCAATGGGTTTAATGACCACCCAATGGATGCTGTCATACGACCCAAAGGTTTTGCAGCTTAATCCAAAAAAGAATACTCCCGAATCAATTTGTCCGTCAATAGGTAAGCTCGGCGTTGTTGAGCTTTCGGACGGAGCCGTTAATTACAACGCGACAAACGTGGGCTTGTTCAAATTTACGGACGACGACTCCCCGTTTGTAAAGCTTGTTTTTGACGTTGCCGATATCTCTGAGGAAGAACCGCAAATCACCAAGGTTGACCTCAGTATAGATATGCTGTGGCTAAAGGACGATAAATCCGAATGCTTTGTGGTAAATAACTTCAACGTTGCCGACATCTCGCGGCTGAACGTCAGCATTTCAAAGTATACTTCGCTCACGGACTCAAATTACGTTGAGCCTACCACGGCAAAACCGTCCGTCTATCCTTCAACAAAGCCCGGAGGCACGCCCGACGAGCAGTATTCAACCGCCGCTACGCAAAGCTCAGGTGCTTCAAACGCGGTTTCCGACTTAACCTCGCCGTCAAACACATCGCCCGGCGGAAAAAAGACCGACGAAAAATCAACCGCTCCCGAGGCAAAGCCTCAGAAGCAGGACAAGAAATCTCAGCCGGTTCTTATTTCTCCCGGCAATCCGGTTATAGCAATTGCAATACTTGCGGTTGCCGTCGGCGGAATGGTAGCCTTACTGATAATGCGTAAAAAAGTTATGCTCAGGCTCATGCTTGAGGACTGATAAAAAAACGGTGCCGGATTAATTTACCCGGCACCTGTTTTAATTTATTGTTAATGATTTATTGTTAATCAAAAAGGGAGACCGTGAAGTCTCCCTAATTTTTTGATGTAAGCTTAGTTAGCTCTTGTAACCTTACCTGAACGTAAGCAACGGGTGCAAGCATATACACGCTTTGGTGAACCGTCAACAATTGCCTTAACACGCTGAACATTAGGCTTCCAAGTTCTGTTTGAACGTCTGTGTGAGTGGGAAACCTTAATTCCGAACTTTACATCCTTACCGCAGAATTGACACTTTGCCATACGTCTGCACCTCCTTAGTTTTCTGAAATTATTTTCCTAACTTTGTTATAATACCAGAAAATCGGGAAAAAAGCAAGTGTTTTTTAAAAATTTATAAAATTTATTAACTTGTTTTTTTACCGCATATGTAGTATAATATAAAATGTATAATTTTAACTATAGTGGAGGACTATATGCTTCTGAATCTTTTTCGCGGCGGTTTAACCGTTCAGTCCGCAATCGCCCAAATACTGGCGGTACTCGTAATAATATTTCTCATACTTCCTCTGCACGAATGGGCGCACGCGCAAACCGCGTACCTGCTCGGAGACAAGGACATTAAGCAGCGCGGAAGGCTGTCGCTGAATCCCCTCAGCCACATCGACCCCGTCGGCGCACTGTTTATGCTGCTTGTCGGCTTCGGCTGGGCAAAGCCCGTACCTATAGACCCCCGAAATTTCAAAAACCCGAGGGTCGGCATGGCTGTCACCGCGGTTATGGGACCTGTTTCAAACCTTGTCGCGGCTTTTGTCGGCATGATTGTGTTTTACGCGCTGTGGGCTTTCGCTCCCGACTTCATGTATTCGCAATTCGGTAATTACGTAATTATCTTCCTGCAGTTTTACATCACCGTCAACGTAAACCTTGCGGTGTTTAACTTAATCCCGATTCCTCCGCTTGACGGCTCAAAGGTACTGTTTACCTTTTTGCCCGACAGCGCGGTCAACTTCTTTTACAGATACCAAAGACTTTTCGCGGGTCTGCTGTTTTTGTTAATATACCTGGGACCCCTTTCAACCATGCTTTCGTTCTTCACAACCAACATCGTCAACGGAATGAGCTGGCTTGCAAAGCTGCCGTTCTCCGCTTTTGTAAGCTGACGGAGGACTTATGGAAACGCAGTTACAGTATAAGCTGCCGGTTTTTGAGGGACCGCTTGATTTGTTGCTCACGCTGATTTCAAAAAATAAAATTGACATCTGCGATATCCAAATTTCGGAATTGCTTGAGCAGTACATGGAGCAAATCAACCTCATGCAGGAAAACCAAATGGACATCGCTTCGGAATTCCTCACAATGGCGTCGCGGCTTGTATATATAAAATCCGTAATGCTGCTGCCTAAGTATGAGGAAGAGGCGGAGGAGCTTAAAAAGGAGCTTTCCGGACAACTGCTTGAATACGCCGTATGCCGTGAAATTGCCGCCAAGCTGGGCGCCATTTACGACTTTGACCGTTATTTCCGCCAGGCGTCGCCCGTTGAATTTGACTTAACCTACAACCGCAGCCACCCTCCCGAGGATATTTCCAAGGCGTACATAAGCGCCGTCGGCAGGGGAAAGCGCAGGCTTCCGCCGTCCGAACAGGCGTTTTCGGGCATAGTTGCCCACAAAATTGTTTCGGTCAACAGCAAGATAATTCACCTTATGCGCAGACTTTGGCACGGCAAAAAGCTTGAATATCACGAAATATTCGAGGTGTGCGAGGACAAAAGCGACTTGGTCGCGACCTTCCTTGCCACGCTTGAGCTTGTCAAGGGCAAGCGCATACGCATTGACGGAAGCGGCGAAAACGCCGTTGTACGCATGATAGAAAGAAACGTGGAGGCTGACGATGGAGGAACTTAATATAAAAGCGGCAATTGAAGCCGTGCTTTTTGCGAGCGGCGATTCCGTTGAGCTTTCGCGAATTGCCTCAGCCCTGGAAATTTCCGAGGAACAGGCGCAGGAGCAAATTGACGCGCTGATTTCCGATTATAACCAAGCCGAACGGGGCATAATGATAATAAAGCTTAAGCAAAGCTACCAAATGGTGTCGCGCAGGGAATACGCCGCGCAAATCAGAACCGTAATGGATTTGCGCCGCAACACTCCGCTTTCGCAGGCGGCGCTTGAGGTGCTTGCCGTGGTTGCTTACAACCAGCCCGTCACCAAGGCTTTTGTCGAACAGGTGCGCGGCGTTGACTGCAGCGGTGTAATCGGAAGCCTTACCTCAAAAGGTCTTGTCGAGGAAAAGGGCAGGCTTGAACTGCCCGGCAGACCTCTTTTGTACGGCACAACCGAGCATTTTCTGCGCTGCTTTAACATTTCGTCACTCGAGGAGCTTCCGCCCCTGCCCGAAAGCAGCGATGAAGCCGAGGGCGAAAACGCGGATAATTCCTCAAAAGAAAATAATACTGAAACTACCGGTTAATAAATTATACGCGGCGAGGTGATTATTCTTGGTTGGCTGGTATATCTTAATCGGAATAGTCGCTTTTATCGCGCTTATAATGATGATTCCCGTCGGCGTGGGCATAAGCTTTATAAACGACCTCAAGGCGGTTTTGCGTATCGGCTTTATACGAATAACGGTTTATCCGTCAAAGCCGAAAAAGCCCAAGCCGAAAAAAAAGAAAAAGAAACCCGAAGAACCGAAAAAAGAAGAAAAAAAGGAAAAGAAGCCCAATATCGTTAAGGAAAAAGGACTGTCATGGCTGGTTGACACAACCAAAAACGCCGCAATCCTTGCCAAGGGCGTGCTCAGAGATTTTTTTAAGCACCTGATAATCAAGCGGCTTCAAATCAGCGTTACCTACTGCGGAGAAAACGCGGACGACACCGCCGTAAAATACGGCTACCTCTGCCTTTCGGTTTATCCTGCAGTCAGCGTGCTTGTTAAGGCTGCAAAATGCAAGGATTACGGAGTTGACATCCAGCCGGACTTCAACACGAACGGCAAAACGGAATACAGAGTTGATTTCATTACCTATATCCGCGTGCTGTGGATATTCGCGCTGGTGTTCAAACACGGCTTCAAAGCCCTCCGCCTGGTTTTAAGTCTCAGAAACAAAACCGCAAAGGACAAGGCGGTAATCGAAGAAGAAAAAGCTAAGATTTCAGAAAAAGGAGAAAATGTTATGGAACATCCTATCGGAAACTTAATGGATATAACAATGGAAAAAATTAAGGAAATGGTTGACGTCAATACAATTGTCGGCGAACCGATTACCTCAGCAGACGGAACCCTCATTATCCCGGTGTCAAAGGTAAGCTACGGCTTTGCGTCCGGCGGTTCCGACCTCCCGTCAAAGAACGAGAAAAAAGACCTCTTCGGCGGCGGCAGCGGCGCGGGCGTAACAATTCAGCCTATAGCCTTCCTGACGGTTTATCAGGGCAACGTCCGCCTTATCAGCGTTAACAATCCCAACGAAGGTCTTGACAGAATCATTGAAATGGTGCCCGATGTTGTCGGCAAGGTCAAGGGCTTCTTCAAAAAGGACAAAAAGCCCGAAATCGAGCTTGCCTCGGATGATTTTTCCGAAATAACAATTGACGATATAGAGTAGTATATTCCTTGCCCTTTGCATATATTTGCAGGGGGTAAAGTTATGAAAAAGCTGATTTCACTTTTAATCTGCGCAATATTGTGCGTGCCGCCGGGCGCGTCGGCGGCGGAAAAACCGCAAATCTCGGCGCAAAGCTATGTGCTTTACTGTCCGCAGGACAAAAGCGTGGTTTTGTCGCGCGAACCCGAAAAGCGCATGAAGCCGGCAAGCACAACCAAGCTTATGACAACGCTTCTGACGCTTGAAGCGGCGCAAAACGAAAACAAAACCGTCGAATTTACCGCGGAAATGGAAGCCGAAGGCAGCTCAATGTACCTTAAGCACGGCGAAAAGCTAAAGCTTTCGGATTTGGCGGCAGGCATGATGATGTGTTCGGGCAACGACGCGGCAAACGCGGCGGCAATCACAATCGGCAAAACAAAGGAAGGCTTTGCCGGGCTGATGAACCAAAGGGCAAAACAGCTTTGCATGAAAAACACTCACTTTGTCACGCCAAGCGGACTTGACGACGACAATCATTACAGCACCGCGCTCGACTTGGCAAAGCTGATGGCGGCAGGGCTTGAAAATCCCGCTTTCGCAAGGCTCACCGCTCAAAAAAGCGCAAGAGTCAGCTTTGAGTCGCCCGGCAATAAAACCGCGGAATACAATAATCACAACAAGCTTCTGCGGCTTGATCCACGCTGCGTCGGCGGCAAAACCGGTTACACCGTTGCCGCGGGCAGGTGCCTGGTTTCGGCGGCGCGTCAAAACGGACTGACTCTTATCTGCGTTACGCTGAACGATAAAAACGACTGGAACGACCATACGGCTCTTTACGACGCGGGCTTTTCATCGCTTTCGGCGTATGCTCCCGAAGACTTAAGCCTCAAAATCCCCTGCGCGGGCGGAGAACGCGACGAAATAACCGCCGTGTGCCAAAGCGCGGAGCCGATTATCCTCGGCGGCGGGGAAAGCGGCAGGGTGCGCCGTGTAATAAAAACCGAGGAGTTTGTTTACGCGCCCGTGAACAAGGGCGCAAAGGTGGGAAGCGTAGAATATTATCTTGACGGCAGACTGATTAAAAAGCAAAGCCTGAACGCTCGGGATGAAGTAAAAATACAAAAAGTCAAAGTCGGACTTTGGCAAAAAATAAAGGAATTTTTTAACTATGGCTAAAAAGGAAGAACCCGTAAGACTTCAAAAATTCATATCGCAGTGCGGAATAGCCTCGCGCCGCAAGGCGGAGGAGCTTATTTTGCAGGGCAGGGTCAAGGTAAACGGCAAGCCGGCAATTTTGGGCGACAAGGTGACCTCAGCCGACAAGGTAACGGTAAACGGCAGGCGCGTTGTAATGTCCAAAACCGGATACCGCTACATCATGCTCAACAAGCCGCGCGGATACATAACCACCATGAACGATGAACGCGGAAGAAAATGCGTTGCGAGGCTTGTGTCAAACGTCGGCGAAAGGGTGTATCCGGTCGGCAGGCTTGACAAGGATTCCGAAGGCATGCTTGTGTTTACAAACGACGGCGAATTTGCCAACAAAATCATGCATCCGCGCAACAGCGTTTACAAATATTACCGCGTAACCGTTCGTCCGTCAATCAGCGAGGAGCAAATTGTGAAGCTTGAAACAGGCGTCGAAATCGACGGTCAAAAAACCGCGCCCGCAATTGTTCACGTTGTTCAAAAGGAAGAGGGCAGGGTTGTGCTTGAAATGATACTCCACGAAGGCAAAAACCGCGAAATCCGCAAGATGTGCGACGCCGTGGGACTTGAAGTCGCGCGCCTTAAACGCACGCAGATAGGCGGAGTAAAAATGGGTATGCTCAAGCAGGGCGACTGGCGCGACCTGACCGAAAAGGAAGTCAAAAACCTGACCGCAAATCCGCTTGTTAACGGCAGGCTTATTTAACCGCTGCCGTTTTGAAAACAGAATATATTTTTGTATACAGGGTTCGCTTTACGCGAATCCTGATTTTTGTATCAAAATAAATCTTAAAAAAGCTGTTGTAATTTTCTCCGCGATTTGCTATAATAAAATGTATGGAATTCTGCAGTTATACTACTCTTTGATATAATACTTTCTAATTAACTGCACCAATGGAGGAATCAAGTATGAGTATTGAAAAAATCAATGCCGCCAAAGCTGAAATAGCTTCCACCTCCGCGTATAAAACTCTGACTGACTTTTTTGACGCGGACAGCTTTTGCGAGCTTGACGCCTTTGCCGGGTCGGGCGAAGGCTTTGCCGAGGCTGTTGCGGGCTTCGGCACGGTTGAGGGTATGCCTGTTTACGCGTTCGCTCAGAACAGTGACATATGCGGCGGCGCCTTAAGCAAGGCGCAAACCGCAAAGCTTAAAAAATTATACGGACTCGCGCTTAAAACAGGCGCTCCGGTTATCGGTTTTTACGACAGCGTCGGCGGCAGACTTGCCCAGGGCTCCGAGCTCCTCGGCGGCTGCGGCGAGGTCTTGAAGCTCGCTTCAAAGGTTTCGGGCGTTGTTCCGCAAATCTCCGTGGTTTTGGGAACATGTCTGGGCACAAACGCCCTTAACGCGGCAAGCGCCGATTTTGTCATCATGACAGCGGACTCAAAGCTTTCGCTTGACGTAACCGGCGAAAACGCTTCCGCCGAATATAACGCAAAGCACGGCAACGCTTCAATTGTTGCCGAAAACAGGGAACAGGCGGTTGAAAAGGCAAAGGAGCTTTTGCTCTATCTTCCCTCAAACAACCTTGTTCCCGCTCCGCAGGCTTTTGACGAACAGCCCGACGGTGAAAATACAAATTGCATCGTAAGCAAGCTGGTTGACGGCGGCTCAAAGCTCAGACTCGGCGACGACTTCGGAGACTCCGCGCGCACACGCCTGGCGCGTATCGGCGGTCAGGTTATCGGCGTAGTACGCACAATCGGCGGCAAGCTTGACTGCAAATCAGCCAACAAGGCGGCAAAATTTGTCCGCTTCTGCGACGCTTTCTCAATTCCCGTAATCACCTTTGCGGACTGCACCGGCTTTGACTGCCTTAAGTCAGCCGCAAAGCTCACAGCCGCCTATGCCGAGGCGACAACGGTAAAAATCGCCGTTGTTACGGGTCAAACCATCGGTTCGGCATACATCGCCCTTGCCGGCACCGGCGCGAACGCCGACGTGGTTTACGCGCTTCCCGAAGCGGTTATATCTCCGGTAAACGTTGAAGCCGCCGCGTTTATTATGGCAGGCGACCGAATGAACGTGCCTGTTTCCGAACAAAAGGCTGTTGCCGATAAATTTGCCGCGGAAAATCTTTCCGCGTTCAACGCCGCTCAAAACGGTTATGTTGACGGAATTGTTGAAATGTCCGAGCTCAGAAATGCGTTGATTTCCGCTCTTGACATGCTTTCAGGCAAGCGCGTTCCGACCGTTGCCAAAAAGCACAGCACGATTTAATTCTGATTTTGAAACTACTTTTGACATAAAGGGGATAATGCAATGAAAAACTTAAGAATTACAGTAAACGGAACAGCATATGACGTTCAGGTTGAGGAGCTCGGCGAATCCGCCGCTCCCGTTGCCGCCGCTCCTGCCGCTCCCAAGTCAGCTCCCGCCGCAAAGCCCGCCGCGCCCGCAGGCGCAAAGGGAAGCGTTGAGGTTAAAGCTCCCATGCCCGGCACGGTTGTAAACGTTGTTGTGTCCGCCGGTCAAAGCGTAAAGGCAGGCGACGACCTCGTATTTATTGAGGCTATGAAGATGGAAACCCCCGTAAAAGCTCCGCAGGACGGCACGGTTGCCACTGTTGACGTAAACAAGGGCGAAGCCGTTGATTCGGGCAAGGTGCTTGTAACACTCAACTAATCTGCTTTAAGGAGTAAAAATAATGGCAAAGAAAATAAAAATCACCGAAACTGCTCTGCGTGACGCGCACCAGTCGCTGATTGCCACCCGCATGACAACAGAGGATATGCTGCCCATACTTGACCAAATGGACAAAATCGGCTACCATTCTCTTGAATGTTGGGGCGGCGCGACCTACGACGCGTGCCTTCGCTTTTTGAATGAGGACCCGTGGGAAAGACTTCGCGCAATTAAGAACAGGTGCAAAAACACAAAGCTTCAAATGCTTTTCCGCGGACAAAATATGCTCGGCTACCGTCATTATGCCGACGATTGCGTTGAATATTTGGTTCAGCGCTCAATCGCGAACGGCATTGATATAATCCGTATTTTTGACGCCCTTAACGACATCAAAAATTTAAAGACCGCGATTTCCGCCGCAAACAGGGAGGGCGGTCACGCTCAGGTCGCAATCAGCTACACCACCGGTCCGGTGTTCACCGACGAATATTATGTTGAGTACGCGAAAAGAATTGCCGACGCCGGCGCCGATTCAATCTGTATCAAGGACATGGCGGCGCTGCTTACGCCGTCAAGAGCCGAAACCCTTGTAAAATCAATCAAGGCCGCGCTGCCGGAAATGCCGCTGCAGATCCACACTCACTACACCTCGGGACTTGCTTCGATGTGTCTGTTAAAGGCGGTTGAGGCAGGAGCCGACGCAATCGACACCGCAATCAGTCCCCTCGCGCTCGGCACCTCGCACGCTCCCACGGAGTCAATGGTTGCCGCCTTGCAGGGCACCGAATTTGACACCGGTCTTGACATCCGTCAGCTTTCGGAAATACGCGCGTATTTCATGACGCTGCGCGAAAAATATCTGGAGTCCGGGCTTCTTGACCCCAAAATGCTTGCCACCGACGCAAAGGCGCTTATTTATCAGGTGCCGGGCGGAATGTTGTCAAATCTGCTTTCACAGCTTAAGCAGGCAGGCAAGGAGGATAAGCTCAACGAAGTTCTTGAGGAGGTTCCTCGCGTGCGCGAGGACTCGGGCTATCCGCCGCTTGTAACTCCCACTTCGCAGATTGTCGGCACACAGGCGGTGTTCAACGTGCTCACGGGCAAGCGCTACAGCATGTGCACCAACGAGTTCAAAGGCTTGGTTGCCGGCGAATACGGCACAACTCCGATGCCCATCGACCCTGAATTTCAGAAGAAAATCTGCGGCGATATGGAAATTATCAAGGGCAGACCCGCCGACCGCCTTGAGCCTGAGCTCGATAAGCTCAGAAGCGAAATTTCGCAGTGGTCGGAGCAGGAGGAGGACGTGCTGTCCTACGCCCAGTTCCCCAAGGTCGCGCTTGATTTCTTTGAAAAAAGACGCAATAAAAAAGCAGGCATAAACGGCGCCCTGCTTGATAAAGAAAATCAAATCCATCCCGTTTAATACTAATACCTAATATTTAAACAAAAGGTTCGGTTATCGCCGAACCTTTTTCTTATGACGGAACTCCGCGGTCAAATAATTGACTTTGCCGCTGTTGTGTGGTAAAATAAATTCATCAGATAACGTGAGGTGATGAAGGTGACAAACGGCGACAGTCACGGGTCGGACGGGAGATATGTTTACAAACGGCGCGCGGACGGCTGCGTTACCTGCGTTGCTTTGCCGCGCCGATAAACTTATTTTCGTCCTGCCGAAAAGCGCAGGGCGTTTTTTGTTTCCGTCCGTCCGTTTATTTTTCAGAAACGGAGGGATAATATGAAAAAAGACGTAACCGCTTCCGCTGCCGTAATTGAGGCTGTTAAGCCCGATTACGAAAGCGAAATTATTAAAATCATCCGCGGCAATTATTCGCCCAAGGCGGCGCAGAAAAAGCTTGATGATTACCACGGCAACGACATTGCCGGAGCGATGGACGAGCTCAGCGTTGCCGAACGCAAGAAGCTTTACCGCATTTGCACAGCCGAAATGCTTGCCGAAGCGTTTGAGCATCTTGACGAGGACGAAGCGGGCGCGTACCTCAATGAAATGGATATCCAAAAAGCCGCTGTTGTTGTCAGCAAGCTTGAGGCGGACACCGCGACCTACATCCTGCGTGAAATCGAAAAGCAAAAGCGCGGACTTATCATTGAGGCCTTGCCCGACGAAATCCGCCGCGACATCGCGCTGGTGGCTTCCTTTGACGAGGATGAAATCGGAAGCCGCATGACGACAAACTGCATTGTTATACGCGAAAACCTGAGCGTAAAAGAAGCAATGGACGAGCTTGTTGCTCAGGCGGAGGAAAACGACAATATCTCCACAATCTTCGTCACGGACGCACAAGGCGAATTTTACGGAGCAATAGATTTAAAGGAGCTTATCACAGCCAAGGCCAAGGACAATTTGGACGACTTAATTCTCACGTCGTTTCCGTATGTTTACGCTCACGAAGCAATTGACGACTGTATCGAAAAGCTGAAGGGTTACTCCGAGGACTCTGTTCCCGTGCTTGACAACGCCAACAGATTTTTGGGAGTCATCACTTCGCAAAGCCTGATTGAGGTTGTGGATGACGAAATGGGCGAGGACTACGCACGTTTGGCAGGTCTTATTGCCGAGGAGGATTTAAACGAACCCCTCGGACAAAGCATGAAAAAACGCCTGCCGTGGCTTTTTGCGCTGTTCGCGCTCGGCATTTTGGTGTCAACGGTAGTGGGCGCGTTTGAGCAGGTTGTGGCTCAGCTTACGCTGATAATGGCGTTCCAGTCCCTGATTCTTGACATGGCAGGCAACGTCGGAACACAGTCGCTTGCGGTCACAATCCGCGTGCTCACAGACGAAAACCTGACCTTCAGGCAAAAATCCCGGCTTGTTTTCAAGGAAAGCCGCGTGGGGCTTTTCAACGGACTAATCCTCGGCGTGCTGTCGTTTGTGCTTGTGGGCTTGTTTATAATGTTCTTCAAGGGCAAGGATTTTATTTTCGCGTTCGCGGTTTCGGGCTGTATCGGAATCGCCCTTATGCTTGCAATGCTTATTTCAAGCACAGTCGGAACGCTGATACCGCTGTTTTTCAAAAAAATCAAGGTTGACCCCGCGGTTGCCTCGGGACCCCTTATCACAACCGTCAACGACCTTGTCGCGGTAATAACCTACTACGGTTTAAGCTGGATTTTGCTTATAAACGTACTTCATTTGGCATAGAAAGGATTAACCATGGACGAATTAACCTACGCACAGCAAATGCTTACGCGCGGCGGCTACAAGCTTGTGGTCTGCTCAGGCGGTCATGTTCATATCAGCGAGGAGGGCGGACTTTCCTCTCTGCTTGAAATCGCGGAAAGCGCGGATTGGAAGGGCGCCGCGGCGGCGGACGCCGTTGTCGGAAAGGCTGCGGCTCTGATTTTCGCAAGGCTCGGCGTAAGCTGCGTTTACGCTCAGACAATGTCAAAATCCGCAGCGCGCGTGCTTGAAGAAAACGGCATAGCCTACCGTTACGGCAAATGCGTCGGAGCTTTGCTGAACGCCGACGGTTCGGACTATTGCCCGTATGAAAAAGCCGTGCGCGGCGTAAACGACCCCGAGGAAGCGGTTAAAATTCTTATAAAGCAATAAAAACGCGCGCTGTATTTTACACGGCAGATGTTAAAGAATAGTATCAGTCGTAAGTTACTATCAAATAAAAACAGGGTTTGGCTTAGTGCCGAACCCTTAATTTTTGTAAATTATAC